>JAJQFK010000132.1 GCA_021201175.1 Candidatus Gastranaerophilales bacterium
ATACATAACTCAGGAAGAAAAAATTTCTATATTAGGTCTTTTAAACTACGGAAAAAATCCTAAAACGGATTTAAAAATAAATTCTTCCAAAATCAATCCCAACGACGTTCTTAACCTTATTAAGGCTACACTTGCTTCTTTACATGTTAAAAACGATTTGGATTCTCTTAACGGCAGCGGCAGTTTTGAAATTGATACCTATATTAAAACTAATTTCAAAAAGCTTGAATCAAGCGGAAATATTACTGTAAAAGATTGCATAATTAAGGATGTAAAAAAGAATCTTACACTTTTAAAAGCTAACTCTATTATTTCACTTGATAATAATATGTTAAAATTCGTTGATACTTCAATAGAAGTCATTGATACATTATTCAAGATAGACGGAACGGTTGATAATAAATCAAAAGCAGATTTATCCGTTATCATGGAAAAATTGCCGCTTGCTAAAGTATTTTCTTTCCTTCCTGCCGAAATAAGCGGTAATTATTCCGTAAAATCAGGTGATATAAATATAAATGCAACAATTAAAGGAGAGTTAAAAAAGGCTGATGCGGATTTTACTCTTAATGTCGCCGGAATCGATTTAACGGATAAAATCAATAAAATTAATTATAAAAATAATCAATTTACGGCAAAATTTACAGGAAATTTAAAAAAGATTACGGGGAATATAACTAATAACGGCTTTAAGCTTTCTATGAACGGTGCTGCTGTTAACTGTGACAGTATATCTGTTGATATAAGCGAAAAAGATATAAATATTAATCCTGCGCAAATAAACATAAATAATTCATCTGTATTGAATTTATCTGGTTCAGTCCTGAACTATATTAAAAAACCTGCTATAAATTTTGATGTTAACGGAAATCTTGTGACGAAAGATTTAAAACAGCTTGCAGGCTCTGATATTGCGATGTATATAAAAGAAAAAGGAGCTTTACCGGTAAATATTAATATTAACGGCGACGGTAAAAAACAAACCTTAACTGCTTCAATTGAGGCGGATAAAGATAATTATTTTACTCCCGTTGATATTAAAAATACAGAAAATAAAAATACTACCTTAAAAACAGTTGTTGATTTTAAGGGGGACAGATTAAAAATAAAAGATACCGGATTCTTTATTAAAACTATCTCTCAAGATACGGAAAACCCCGAAAAAACAATTGTAAATTATGAAGAAGTTGTTAGTATCGACGGTACAATTACTAAATTAAATTCATCAACTCCAAATATAAATTTAATAAAAATAAAAATCCCCGAGGAATTGAATGCTGTTTTATGCGTATTCCCACAATCAGCGCTGAAAGCAAAAGGTAATTTATTTGTATTCGGAGATTTAGATAATCCAAGAATCAGAGGCGGATTTAATATATGGGATATTTCAATTCCGGAACTTTTCCTGACTGTTGATAAAATAGCGGCTAATTTTGAAGGAAAAAATCTTGATGTTGATATAAAGAATATTCTGGCAAACAGTTCTGATTATAATATTTTGATAAATGCTGATTTATCGCCTTCAGAATATTTCACAATTAAAAACTTAAATTTAACTTCTGCTTTGACAGATGTTGATAAATTGATGAAAGTTTCAGATGAAGCAATGAAATATGTTCCGGCTCAAACAGATACAACTTCCTCCGCCGGCACCGGTGATATTCCCGTGATAATTAAAGACGGTGCTATAGATATAAAAAGCATTAAAACCGGAAATATAAATATGACGGATACAACGGCAAAAATATCCTTATTAAATAATATATTCTATGTTAACAACCTTATAACAAACGGATTTAAAGGAAAAATAAAAGGCGATGTATCTTTGAATCTTATTTCAAGCGAAATAAAAGCGGTTCTAAAAGGCAGCGGACTTGATGTTGAACAGGCACTTTTAGATGCTGCTGCAATGAAAGATACATTAACCGGTACTTTAGATTTTGATACGGATATATCATTAAAAGGCGCAACTTATGAAGAACAGATGAAATCTCTTGCCGGAACTGTTAATTTCGCTATGAAAAACGGTTCTTTAGGACCTTTCGGAAAACTTGAAAATTTAATTCTTGCCGAAAACATAAGAGAAAATTCTTTCTTCCAATCTACAATCGGGTCTATCCTAAACTCATTGTTATCATTTGATACAGCCCATTATAATACCTTGAACGGCACGTTATTATTTAAAGATGGTATTGTAGATATAAGTTCTATAAAATCATCAGGCGATATTATGGCAACTCATATATTTGGAGATTTTAATCTTTTATCTAACAAAATAGATATCAAATTAAGAGGTAAACTCGGTTCACAGGTATCCGATTCAATGGGATATTTATCAATGGTGAATCCTGTTAACCTTGTAAAAGCAACTCCGGGAATGAGTTTGGTTTTCGGTAAAATCTTCTTCCTGTTCACAGAAACAGTAACAGAAGCAGATATGGCACAAATTCCTTCATTAGGTAAAGATATTTCGGATACTAATACTACAAAATTTCAGGTTGTAGTAAGAGGTGATGTGGCAAAACCTTTGACTCTTGTTAAGTCCTTTAAATGGATGGCGCTTCAATCAGATATAGATAATGCAAATAGTTATGTTAATTCAATATCTTCCGATACTTTACCTGCCCAAATAGAGGGTTTAACCAGTATTGATACAGAAACAGTAAAAACCGAAGTAACGGAAGGAGTAAAAAATGCAGTTGAACAAGCAGCTTCCGATTCTGTTACACAAACTGTTGAAAAAATTCAGGAAACTGTAACAAACACTATGGAACAATCAGAAAATACAAAACAAGGAATTTTACAAAATCTAAAAAATAAAATAAAAAATATAAAAACAGAAAACACTTCCGAAACAGAAGAATAGGAAATTCCAAAACAAAAGAAGGCGGCAGAAAAGCCGCCTTTTCGTTTTGATTTTATTTAGCTTTTTCTCCAACAATCTGAAAATTTACATTTAATTGTAACGATTTTGTCATATCAGAACGAATAAAGGAAATTTTTTAAAAAAAACGTTTTTTATTATGTATAAAGT
>JAJQFK010000271.1 GCA_021201175.1 Candidatus Gastranaerophilales bacterium
CCCTGGGGGCATGCCAGAGCAATAGAAAATATTCTTGAAAAATCCCCCTGTTCTTATGCACTTGCTGATAAATTCGGTGATGAAAGCCTTATTCAAAATTCTCTAATGACGAAAGGAAAAAATATAACTTTATATCAAAGAGTAAGAGCCGAATCGGATATTGCAGTTGCGGCAGCTTCTGTTCTTGCAAGGTCGGAATTTGTAAAAAAAATAGCAGAAATGGAAAACAAATATTCCCTGACATTTTCAAAAGGAGTATCACAAAAAGTTATAGAACAAGCAAATATATTTATAGAAAAATATTCATTCCAACGACTGAATGAAGTAGCCAAACTACACTTCAAAACATTATCACAGTTAAATAAATACTAATTTTCTTCCCAGTATGTTGTTTCTTTGGTATCTTTTAAAACAATTGATATACTGTCTAAAACATTTCTGATTTTATCTGCTAATTCCCAATTTTTTGCTTTACGGGCATTATTTCGGTATTCAATAATTTTTTCCATTAAGGCATAACCTTTTAATTCCCTGTCACTTTCAATTAAAAAATCCATTTGTGCCATTACCGAATCCAGTTTTTTCTGTATCTCATCTTCTGATAATTTTTCTTTTTCAATATTGAAACCCATTACATCAGTTAAAAGCAGTAAAATTGCCGCATATTTTTTAGCGGTATCCATTTGGTTTTCACTAACTGATTTATTTGCTTTAGCGGCAGTATCAAAAATTACGGCAAGCGCTTTAGAGGTATTTAAATCGTTATCCATTGCTTCTTTGAATTTTAATACTTCTTCTGAATCCTTTATAACAGGAAGATTGTTTTTTCCCGTATATTTAATTACTGTATTTACCGCCGTTTGAATCCTTTTCCAACCTGCTTTTGCGCCTTCAAGCGCTGATGAAGAAAACTCGACAGGCATTCTATAGTGATTTGTCAATATAAAGAATCTAATTGTATTCGCGTCATAACTTTCTAATAAATCATTTATAGTTACAAAATTTTTTAAAGACTTAGACATTTTTTCTTTATTTATTGTCACAAAACCGTTGTGCAGCCAGTAATTTACAAATTTGCACCCGTTTGCACACTCAGACTGAGCTATTTCGTTTTCGTGGTGAGGGAATATTAAATCAGCACCTCCTGCATGTATATCAATATGTTTTGCAAGATGTTTTCTTGACATTGCACTGCATTCTATATGCCAGCCGGGTCTGCCTTTGCCCCAGGGGCTTGCATAGCCGGTTTCTTCATCTCGTTTCCATAATGCAAAATCTAATACATCTTCTTTTTTTGATGAAGCCTCGACTCTGGCGCCTGCAATCAGGTCTTCTATCGGCTGTTTACTGAGTTTTCCGTATTCTTTAAATTCTTTTACCCTGAAATATACATCGCCTTGTACTTCATAAGCATATCCTTTTGCTATTAAATCTTTTATTATGGATATCATTTCACCGAGTGTTTTTGTTGCAAAAGGTTCTATGTCCGGCTTTAAGACATTTAGCTTTTTCATTGCTTCTGAAAATATTTCATAATACCTTTTTGATATTACTTCAGCTGTTGTATTTTCTTCTTTGGCTTTTTTTAGGATTTTATCGTCAACGTCTGTTATATTTCTGCAATACTTGACATTATATCCCAGAAATTTTAAATACCTGTATAACATATCCCAGGTTATGTAACATCTGGCATGACCAAGATGCGGATAGTCATACACAGTCGGCCCGCAGACGTACATATTTACATTATTCTCATGTATAGGCTTAAATTCTTCAATTTCATTTGATAAAGTGTTATGCAGTTTCATATTCAAATCCTTTTACATTATCATACTACAAATGAAAAAGATAAATAATATCCTAAGAAATATTCGTTTGAATAATGGGATTAAATCAGATCCCCAACGGATAATCGTCCTTTATTTGCCAACCGTCTTTCATTATTAATACAGTGCAACTTGCTGCTTTCATACTGCAGTACTTTAGTAAAGTTTCTCTTGAGGAATTTGCAGTTCCGCCCACACAGTGCGGACCAGCGCAAACTTTTACCCAGTGTTCCTTTGTTTCAGAATTATCATATTGCCTAATATTGAAATAATGTATATCTTTACCTGCAGAGTTTGGTCCTTTTTCACCATTAATATCGTAATAAATTGATATTGAAGAAGTAGAGGATAGGTTACGAAAATACATTATAGTTCCGTCATTAAAGACATAAACATTTGAGGGAGTAATTACACCAGTTGATTGATCTATGGTGTATGTTGGAATAGTTTCTTCTGTTACGGGCATATATATACCTATGGTTTTATTCCACCAACTTCCCACATCTTCTTTTCTTTGAGAATATGTTGATTTTATAAAACCTTGATTTTCGATATCAGCAAGCCTCACAGCCTGTGAAAGGTTTGAGTAAAACTTTTTTAATCTTGAAGAAACTTCTTGTTTTCTGTAATTAGCCATAAGAGTCGGAACGGTTACAGCTGCAATAATTCCTATAATAACAAGGGTAATGAGAACTTCCGCTAATGTAAATGCAGATTTGCGCGTTGCGAGAATGTTCAACTGACAGTTTACAGCGTCTTTGCGAGTCGATTTATTGGCGCGGCAATCTCTGCCATCTTTAGGACAGGATTGCTTTGCTCCTGCGGGCTTAGTTGCGCCATGGCGCGGGCTTTTAATAGCATCGTCATTGCGAGAAAATCTTTGATTTTCGTGGCAATCTCTGCCATATCTAGGACTAGATTGCTTCGCTATCGCTCGCAAAGACGATTCATGCACTTTGTTGTCACCAACTTCGCACTCGCTTACTGAACTAGCCTCCGTTCGCAATTTCACCACGGGGGGGGGTATTTTCATATTTCATAATGCATTCTCCTGTTTACTGATATATTTTTATTATAACAAATTTATTTCATTTCGCAAATATATTCATAAAAAATATTTAATTAATAAATCACAATTGCCACAACTACGTCCATTGCGAGGGCTTTTTATAATTCAGACTATTTTAATATATTTA
>JAJQFK010000207.1:0-10891 GCA_021201175.1 Candidatus Gastranaerophilales bacterium
TAATTCCCTGCGCATTTTTTTGAATTAAATCAGGAAATTTTTTATTTTTATCAAGGAATTTTGTAAATCCTTTTTCAAAGAGTTCACTGCCGAAAATCGTATAAAATACTACAAGAGGAACTCGTGTCCATACTTCATAGACATCAAGTTTTCCTCTGTCCTGTGCCGCTTTTGAGTAACCGAATAATCCAAGAATGGCTGTTAAAGCAAGCTGACCTTTGCTTAATCCCAGTTTGCCGTTATTATTAGCGAAATCAAGACTAAATTTTCCCAGAGTATCATTTAATTTTTCGGATTTTAAACCTATTTTATCCGCTCCCTTTGCCAGTGCTTTACCGGGTTCTAATATTGCTTTTGACACTGTTTGAAGTTTATCGGATTTGTGTCCGAATAAACATAGTCCTATTCCTGCTGCTGCTCCCGTTACAGATATAAGAGCCGCTTTTTTTAACTGTTTTTTTGCATTGTTTTCCACTCTTTGCTGTTGTTGTGCATCTTCTTTTTCGCAATGAGTTTTGTCCAGATTCGCTATATTGTTAAAATTACTTTTTTTGAATGTTTTAAGTGTAAACAAATTTTTGGCAAAACTTAAAGTGTATTCCGCTGCCGGTATCGCTGCACATGCCAGAACTATTCCGGCTTTAGAAGCAATTGCCCTTTTTTTTACTTCTTCTGAAAATGCAGTATTCTTTGTAATTTCTTCAACTGTTTTTGGAATTTGCTCATTTATTGTTTCTTTTAAATTTTTTGGAACAATATTCTTAAAAACTTTATTCCTGAATAATTTTTCACCTAAAATCGGTGAAGCAAAGTAAAAAATACCTGATTCTAAAAACTCAAGGAAACTCATTTCCGCAAAATCAGCTTTACTTCTTGAAAATATTGCTTTAGGCGCCCAGTTTGTTGCAGTATCCTGTATAAATCTTGTAGATGAAAGATTTTCCTGTGATTTTATAAAACAATCAGCAGCTTTTGCCGCAAGTGAAAATCCATTTTGTGTTCCGATTCCGGTAAATGATGATGTTTTATTATAATTTTTATTATATTGTTTGTTATTAATTATGTTCATTTTAACCTCTGTTTAAGTTCACCCGAAAAAATTTCGAGATAAAGTTTACATAAAAAAAAACTGCCTGAACGGCAGTTTTTGAATTATCTTAAACGAGGTTTACATTCGTACAAAATAATCACTGCCGGATTTTACACCCTGCATCTGCATTTGCATATTCATATTTTGTACGGTCGTTTTAAACATAATTCAAATTTACCCCCACTACAGGATAATCTAAACATGTATAGTTGTCAATATTTTGTGCTGATTTATAAAATGAATTCTACATCAGTTATCAGAAATCTCTGTATTTTTTACGACATACTTTTGTTTTGAGCTATTAATCTTATCAGGAATTGTACGAATCAAAATGCCCTGCTCCAATAACGGATTAATAACTCTTTGAAGTATATTATTTTTTGATTTTAATCCTAAATAATCTTTTATTTCAGCCGAAGTCCTTGGAATAGTACAAAATTCTATAGTAAGTTTTTGATTTTTAGACTGTATCACTTTTTCTTTGACTGTATCACTTGACTGTATCACTTTTCCTTTGACTGTATCACTTGACTGTATCACTTTTTTCTCTGTTACTTCATTTTCCTGCAAACTAATAGAAAACAAATTATGCTTTAATTCAAAAGTAAACATATTTTCATCTCTTATAATTGGTTCGTTACCTGTGTACTCTTTGCAATAATGAATAATCTTTTCAATGCCGGATCCTAATTCTTCAACTATCCCTATTTCTTTAAAAAATCTGGTTATATTAGGGTTTTTAGGATGTGTAACCAAATTGTCAAGATTTATTATCCCGTTAATATAAGGTTTATTACTATTTTCAGTGTGTATTAAATTTCGTTGAATTATAATTCTTGTAGGTTCGGCATTTGCATACTCTTTATGAACAATAATATTAGCGACAAGTTCTCTAAATATATTTTCTCGTAAATTTATGCGCTGTGAACCTTCTAAATAAAATGGATTGGGTAAATGTTTTGCGATAAACTCCAGTATTTTATCATAAGATTCTAATAGATTGGTTGTCCTCAAATCTAACCTATCATCATATCTTGTAATATTATTTACTCTTTTCAAAACATCTATTCTATACGCAGGCAAAGCAGATGCAATAAGTTCATCTGTTCCGAATAATAATATAGCAGCTAAAGTATATCCTTTTTCTCCGGTTCTCGGATCTTCTATGTATAATGAAGAACGTTTTAAAATTGTTAAATTATCCATTTCTTTCCATGGATGATTTGAGTTTTGGATAAGTGCAAGTTTTCTTCCTCTTTCAATTAAATCTTCCCTTAATTGTTCGTATCTGACTGCGGGAAATATTCTGTTTTCAGAATACGAAGAATCCTTAGTTAAATATAGTTTGGAAATCGCATTATTGTTATTAGAAATATCAAAATCTGATTCATTTTGTCTTATAAATGTTTTTCCATTACATCTATGAACTTGGGAACTTTGAAAAACACTGATATATAAAATTGTTTTTCCTTCTATTTCAATGTCTTTTATATCCAAATGAATTGCCGGATTAATTTTAGAACCACTATTCATAACATTAATAAAATCATTCTTCATGTTATTAATTTTATTGGAAGATACTCCTGTAATTTTACCATTATCTTTAACACCAAGAATAATTTCGCCGCCATCTGTATTTAAAAAAGCACAAATAGTTTCGTATGTACTTTTTGGAAATTCCAATAAAGCTTCTTTAAATTCTACTTTTTGATTTTCCCCTTGTTCTAATAATTTTTTGATATTCCTTAGCATAGGTTGATTATATCATATTTTCAGCTATTTTAATATTTTATAAAATTTATGTTTATACTTTTTAATAACTATCTGCTATATGAATATTCTTATACTTGTTATAAAATTGATTATATTCCGGCAGTAATTGTGGAGATATGTAAGACATGAAAAAAGTAATCGGGCTTTTTATATGTATTTTGTTGATTCAAAATGCGGCTGTTGCCCAAACAGTGTACGATGATTCATACGAAGAAAATCCTAATTATATACAGGGAAATAAGTATCTTCAAAGTTCTCAATATTCAAGCGCTATTAATGAATTTAAAAAAGCAATCAGGGTTAATTCCAATGATATATCAGCTTTAATCGGTTTATCGAATGCATATAATTTAAGGGCTGTGTATTATAATAATACGGTCAAAGATACGGCGAAAGCTATATCTGATTTAAAATCTGCGCTATTTTTTGTCAAATATTATGCAGGTGATACCGCAGGCGCAATTTCTGCTTCATCTGTTGATGCAATAAGAAAAAATCTTTCAACACTTGAAACATCTTCAAAACAAAACATCACTGCGGAAGGCAGAATATCGACAGCAAAATCTGCACGAATAAAAGGAGAATTTGCCGCCGCCGCTTATGATTATTACCAAATTATTAATGATTCAACATATAAAGCACAGGCAAACTCCGGACTCGGAGATATTTATAAAATATTTAACAGACCTGAAAAAGCTATTAGTTTTTATAAAGAAGCCCTACGCATAAATCCCGATGATAATGATGTACATTTAAAACTTGCAAGAACTTATGAACAGGTAAATGACTTTAATTCTTCTTTGAATGAATATTCCTACGCGCTTGATTCTTCAAACGACAAAGAAGATATATTAAGTTCTTTAGAACGTATCTGGCAAAAAAAAGTTGATGAATCACCAAAAGATGCTGAAGCGCATGCCAATTTAGGCGTTATTTATCAAAAAGAGAAGCGTTATCAGGAAGCTATGAAAGAATATATGCAGGCAGAACAGCTTAATCCTGCAAATATTAATACTAAAATTAATATCGGTACTTTATATCAGGAGCAAAAAAAATATGATTCCGCTCTAAATACTTATAACTCGATTTTACAGTCGCAGCCTAAAAATACTAAAGTACTTGTTTATAAAGCAGAATGTTTAAAGGCGTTGAAAAAGAATGAAGAAGCCGTTGCAATATACAAAACCGCACTAAATTTGGAACCTTCCGATTCTTCTATAAAAGCCGCTCTTTTTGAACTTTTAAAGGATACAATGTCTACTGACGATGTACTTGACTTCTTGTATAAAAATGTTCAAAACAGCCCCATGGATGCTGATTCATACTATGAGCTTGCTTATGAACTTCATAAGGCAGGAAAGCTCGATGATGCAATTGTATATTATAATCAAACTATAAAACTTAATAAAAAGAAGATTGATGCATACATAAATCTTTCACAGGTTTACAGACAAAAAAATAACTATCAGGAAGCATATAATATAATAAATACAGCTAAATCAATCGCACCGGATAATGAACTTGTAAAAAAGCAGTTTGATATTACTGCTGCGGATTTTTCCGCAAGTAACTATAATACTGCTTCTAATGCTCTGCAAAGCGGTGATTATCAAAAAGCGATAACAGAATATAGCAAAATAAATCCTCCTACTGTGGATTCTCTCATTGGAATTGCGGCAGCATATCAATATTTAGGAAATAATATTAACGCAATTGAAAATTACAAAAAAGCAATGGAACTCGATTCTAAAAATGCAGATATTCCTTTTTACATAGCTTCTTTATATGCAAATTCCGGCGATGACGAAAAGGCGCGTCAATATCTCGAAATTGCACTTTCTAAAAATCCGTCAAATTCGCAGGCAAAAGAACTATCTGATTATCTTGCCCAAAAGCAGGCTGCCGATTATTTAACACAAGCAGTTAACATGTATGATTCAGGTAAATATAAAGAATCAATTCCCTTGTTTGATAAAATTATAAATTTATCACCTGATAACGGCAATGCATATTACTATCGTGCATTGGCTTATGATGGTATTAACAGCTATCAAAAAGCAATTTCAGACTACAAATCAGCTTTAAAATATTCTCCGGATATGATTATTGCGTACTACTCACTGGGCGTGGACTATGATGCTATAGAAAATTACCAATCAGCAAAGGAGAATTACAGGAAGTTTGTTGAACTTTATAATTCTGATGATGATTTTAAGGCTTATGCAAAACAGAGAATTGAAGAAATAAAATGACAATCCCGTTAAAGACATCAAAAATTAAAATTGGAAATATCACGATTAACAGTATTGCTGCATTGTCGCCGCTTGCCGGAGTAACAGATTTCGTTTTAAGACAATTAATAAGGGAATACAGCCCCGATTGTCTTTTGGTTACGGAAATGATAAGTTCTGAAGCCCTTGTACAAAATCCCGATTCAAATATAACATTTACAAATGCAAAAGAAAGTCCCGTTTCATTTCAAATTGAAGGTCATAAGCCTGAATTAATGGCAAAATCAGCTAAAATACTTGAAAATAAAGCTTCTATTATTGATATAAACATGGGGTGTCCTATTAACAAAATAGTTAAAGGACATGACGGATGCGCGTTAATGAAAAATCCTTCACTCGCCCGGGATATTGTTACAGCAGTCGCAGAAACAGTTAGTATTCCGGTAACGTGTAAATTTCGTTTGGGGTGGGGGCAGGATACCAAAAATTTTGTAGAGTTTGCGCAAGCAATGCAAGAATCCGGAGCACAAGCCGTAACAGTGCATGCCAGAACACGCTCTCAGCTATATTCCGGCAATGCAGATTGGAACGAATTATCTAAACTTCGCGGAGAAATAGATATTCCATATTTTGCTAACGGAGATATTATTTCTCCCGAAACAGCAAAAAAATGTCTTGAAATTTCTAAAGCCGACGGAATCGCTATAGGGCGTGCTTCTATGGGTGATTTATCCTTAATTTACAGAATAGAAAAATTTATCAATGAAGGATTATTAATTCAAGAACCTGATTTAAATACAAAAATCGAAATGCTAAAAAAACATCTTGATTGTGAAATAGCGTTCAGAGGGGAAGAAAACGGAATCAAATTTTTTAGAAAATTTTATCCATGCTACATTAAAAATATAAGGGGCGGCGGAGAATACCGGCATAGACTTGTAACAGAATTGAATTATGATAAAATTATATCGATATTAAGAGAAATTGTTATTAATGGTTCCGAATCCTAAAAAATTTTATGTATACATTATAAAAACAGTAAATAATACACTCTATTGCGGTTATACAGATGATGTAGAACGCCGGTATAAATTGCATTGTGAAGGAAAAGCGGCAAAATATACAAAGGCAAATAAACCTTCTAAACTTGTATATGTTAAAGAATTTGAAACGAAACAAGAAGCTCTGAAAGAAGAATATAGAATAAAACAACTCACAAAACTGCAAAAAGAAAAATTGATTAATAATGATTGACTTAATTTAAAACATATTAGCAATACTATCCAACAATGGCGAGCAGAACTGAAACCGTCATTTGCGAGTTTTTTAAGTAATTTGAATCAACACTTTATATTATTTTATTTGAAAAGAACATTTACTGCATTGAGCTTTAGGGTGGAGTGCAATGTTATTTTCTAAATCTAAAAGTCTTACAATTCTGGTATTCAACTTTGAAGAACAGACGGGGCATTTCAGATTTTCCGTATTCCCTTCTAAAATTGCTTTTTTTACATCGTTTATATATTCCTTCGGAATATAATCGTAAGAAACAAGCATAATTCTTTCGTATTCTTTTATATCGGATGGATTTAATTTTAGTCCTTTAGCCAGTTTTTGCCGTATAGTAGCGGGTAAAAATAATTCTTTACCCGCTTCAATATCTTCAATTTGTGCAAGAGTCAGACTCGTTTTTTTAGCAAGACCCTGAACGGAAAGACCGGCTTTTTCCCGTGATTCTCTTATAAATTCTGATAATGATTTTTTATATTCCATTATTTGCTGCTGCTTTTACTTTTTTTGCGTTTTCTATGTCATTCCATAATGCCACAAGCGTACTTGCAAAAAATATGCTTGAATATGTTCCGATTGCGATACCAAGAATCATTACTAAAACAAAATCTTTAGTTGTAACTCCGCCAAAGAAATATAATGCGCCTAAAGTTATTAATGTAGTTAATGATGTGTTTATACTTCTTGCAAGAGTCTGATTGACGGAAGCGTTGACAATTTCATCATAAGTTGCTTTTTTAGAATAAAATTTTAGGTTTTCTCTTATTCTGTCAAAAACAACAATCGTATCATGAACACTGAACCCTAAAACTGTCAAAATTGCAGTTACAAAAAGGCTGTCAATATGGACTCCGTAAAGCAGCCCGAGAATTGAAAATACACCTATAACGAAAAATACATCATGAAACAATGCCAAAAAGGCAACAATAGCAAATTCAAAATGGAATCTAAGCGTAAGATATATTACAATAGCAAGCAAAGCTAAACCGACAGCAATCATAGAATTTACAAACAATTGCTTTCCAAGCACGGGTCCGACAGAGTTAACCTGAACAATTTGAGCCTCCGGATAATCCTGTGATATTACTTGAGATACCTTATCTATGCTTTCATTTTGTCCGTTATCCGAAAATTGGGTTCTTATAGAAATGATATTTTTTATTGAAGAATCAGACTCTATACCTGCCGGTTTTAGGATTTGGATTACAGGATTTTCTATATCGTTTTGACTTAATTTTGTTCTTATAACTTCAATTTCCTTAGTTGAAACATCTTTATCAACAGAATATTGAATAATAGTACCTCCCGTAAAATCAATACCGACAAGCATTGGAGTATGAGTAGGATAAACTTTCATTGACCATCCCATAGCTACAATCCCCGGCAATAACAGAATAGCGGAAAGCAAAAGCCAAATCCATCTGTATTTAACGACATCTATTATTTTTTTTGTGTTTAAAACACTGTATGACATTTTTTTCTCCTTAATTATTAATCTAAAACTCCGAATTTAGCCTTTTCTCTTTTTGTTTCAGAAGCTTCATAGGCTTCATTTATATCAGATTCTTTCAAACCGAATAAAGCCGGATGTTTTAATTGTCCTGTACCAAACATTAAGTGCATAAAGTTTTTAGTAACTGTTATTGCGGAAAACATACTTACCATAACACCTATTGCAAGCGTTAAAGCAAACCCTTTAACTATATTTGACCCCAGACAATAAAGAATTACACAGGTAATTATTGTAGACATGTTTGAGTCAAAGATACTGGTAAATGCTCTGTCAAATCCGGAATTTATAGCAGTAAATAAGGTTCTGCCGGATTTTAATTCTTCTTTTGTTCTTTCAAAAATCAAAATATTGGCGTCAACAGCCATTCCGATACTTAAAATAAATCCGGCGATTCCTGCAAGTGTAAGCGTAACCGGCACCATTTTGAATATAGCAAACAAAATTAAAGAATAAATTATAAGTGCAATATCGGCAATAAGCCCGGGAACTCTATACCAGAAAATCATAAATAACATAACTGCACCGAGTCCGACAATTCCGGCAAACTTGCTTTTTTCCAGACTGTCAGCCCCGAGAGTAGGTCCAACAGTGTTTTCTTCAATGATTTTAGCAGGAACAGGAAGTGCACCGGCATTTAACAAATCAACAATTTTTTTCGCTTGATCATGAGTAAATTCACCTGTTATTTGAGCATGCCCGCCATTAATTTCAGCTTGTACAACTGGTTCAGAAATACTTTCTCCGTTGAAATAAATAGCAATAGGATAACCCTTAAATTCGCGTGTTAACTTAGCAAACTTAGAAGCGCCTTTGCTGCTAAATTCCAAGGTTATAAGCCATCTTCCGGAATTATCAGTTCCGACTGCCGCTTTATTTAAATCCTCGCCGGTTAATCCGGAAGGTTCCCAGCCTGTTGTATCTCCGTTTTCATCTAATACTGGTTTTTTGAATTCAAGTTCTGCCGTTTCGCCAAGAAATTCTCTTGCGAGTTTAGGGTCAGAAACGTTCGGAATTTCTATTAAAAGTCGATTTTCACCCATTTGCTGCACCATAGTTTCAGATACACCAAGAGCATTGACTCTGTTTTCAAGTGCGGATTTTAGTCCGTCCATCATATCTTGAGTAATTTTAGATATAGTTTCCGTAGTCTGTGCTTCAAGAACAATTCTTGAACCGCCGACTAAATCCAATCCTAAAGGAATCGGCTTTACTTTAATTATCACAATGGAAATAATAGTTAAAATTATTATTGCCCAGAACAAAATTATTTTATTCTTCATATATATCCCCTGTATAAATATAAATTACTGTAGTAATTTTAACAAAAAAATACTTTACCGGCATAATTTTGATTAATTATTGCGTTTTGTAACAAAATTTTAACTAAGGTTTTAGGAAAACTAAAGTTTTTAATTTATATGTCGATAGACAAATTAAGAAATAGTATAACAACGCATACAAAAAGGAGTAAAAGTATGAGTGATTTTGATGTAAGCAAATTAAAGTCTCTTCTTTCCAACCTGAATATATCAAAGTTGCAATATTCAGGCGGTAAAGTAACCAATGATATGTCTTTATTTACGGATGCAGACATGACTGAGGAATATGCAACTATAAGTAAAGAAGATTTTATTGATAACCTGTTTTTAGAGGGTTACGGAGATTCCAGTAACGGAGCATTTACAGAAGATCAGTTGGGTATAATATATGATGCTCTGGCAGAATATAGTGATTCAGGTGAAGTTTCATCAACAGAACTTGAATTATTAGCAAGTTTAGACGGCGATAATGACGAAATAGGAACGGATGATATTCGTGCGTTCGTAAGTACGTTAATAGAGAATGCACCTGCTTCAAGCTTAGAAGATGTTTCAAGTGTTTCTTCATCAACATCAACATCTTCATCTTCTGCTTCCGGAACAACATTATCTTCAATCTCAACAGATGAAAGTGCTTATTCGGAATTAGTAAAAACGGAATCTGCATTTTTAAATTCCAATTTGAATGTATATAAAGCAGAAGATATATCTGCGGAAAGCTATACCACAATAAATTCTGTTAGTGCACAAACGGCAGTATTTAATAGTTTTGGTCTTGCGGATGAACTTTCAACTTATGAAGCAAAAGAATCAGAAGCAACCCCCGGAGCTTATTATTTCTCAAAAACAGATGAAAATACAGGAGTAACGGAATTTGTAAGAGCAGTAAGCATGAATGACGGCGGCAATGCTATAATTCATACAACACAAGCGGCAGATGGCTCTATAGAAGCAAAAACATTTATTTATACAGAAGCAGATGAAACGGAAACAACTACTACAACTACAACAAAGACTGCGACAACTACAACAACTGATGACACAGATGATGACACAAAAACAACAAAGAAATCTTCCACATCTTCTAAGCCAAATACAAATAAGAGCAAAAATGACAAAAACTATAATCATGAAAAAACAAATAGTGGCGGCAATGTCACAATAATAAATAATTATGAAACTACAACCGGCGAAAAAGGCGAAAAAGGCGATACCGGAGAAGCCGGCAAAGATGGTGAAGACGGCAGAAGTATAGTATCTGCTACAATTGATCCGGAGACCGGTAACTTGATACTTACATATAGCGATGGTGATACAGATGATGTCGGTCATGTTGTAGGTGATAACGGTACAGACGGTAGAAGTATAGCTAATTCATATGTCAATGAAGACGGTGATCTGATTGTAGAATACGATGACGGTGAAATATCCAACGTCGGACATGTTAAAGGTGAAGACGGCGAAGATGGTACAAAAGTAACTTTGAGCGACAATGACACCTGGGTACTTGATGGTGTAGATACCGGAGTACCTGCAACGGGTAAAGATGGTACACAAATAACTATCAGCGAAAATAATACCTGGGTACTTGACGGTGAAGATACCGGAACACCTGTTAATGGTAAAGATGGTACACAAATAACTATCAGCGAAAATAATACCTGGGTACTTGACG
>JAJQFK010000207.1:10991-15860 GCA_021201175.1 Candidatus Gastranaerophilales bacterium
TATCAGCGAAAATAATACCTGGGTACTTGACGGTGAAGATACCGGAGTTCCGACAACGGGTAAAGATGGAACACAAATAACTATCAGCGAAAATAATACCTGGGTACTTGACGGTGAAGATACCGGAGTTCCGACATCGGGCAAAGATGGTACACAAATAACTATCAGTGAAAATAACACCTGGGTACTTGACGGTGAAGATACAGGGGTACCAACAACCGGATGTGATGGTGCTGATGGCGAAGACGGCACCAAAGTAACTATTAGCGAAAATCTAACATGGGTACTTGATGGCGAAGATACTGGTATATCAGTAAAAGGCTGTGACGGCGCAAATGGTGAAGACGGCGTAAGTGTGACATCTGCTTACATAAATAGTGATGGTGATTTAGTCTTTGAATATGATAATGGCGAAGTTTCAAATGTAGGACATGTTGTAGGTGCTGATGGGCAAGCCGGTACACAAATAACTATTAGTGATAGTAAAACTTGGGTACTTGATGGTGTAGATACCGGAGTACCGACAACTGGTAAAGATGGTACACAAATAACTATCAGTGATAATAATACCTGGATAATAGATGGCGAAGATACAGGGGTACCGGTCTCCGGATGTGATGGCGCTGATGGCGAAGACGGCACAAAAGTAACTATTAGCAAAAATCTAACCTGGGTACTTGATGGTGAAGATACCGGTATATCAGTAAAAGGCTGTGACGGCGCAAATGGCGAAGACGGTGTAAGTGTAACTAATGCTTATATGACTAGTGATGGTTATTTAGTCTTTGAATATGATAACGGAACAGAACAAACTGTAGGACGTATTTCAGGGGCTAGTAGCAGTAATACCGGTTCAGTTACATCAAATAGTACAGAAACAACCGGTGAAACAGAAGCAGCTGATGAATCCGATGTAATTGAAGAAGCTGAGGAAGCCGAAGAAGCAGAGGAAGCAGAGGAAGCTGAAGAAGCCGAGGAAGCTGAAGCAGCCGAGGAAGCTGAAGCAGCCGAAGAAGCAGAGGAAGCAGAGGAAGCCGAAGAAGAATCCTGCGAAGAAGAAAGTTATGAAGATGAATCTGAGGATGAACCAGAACCAGAACTCTAATAATAAATAATATTAGTTGTAATAAAGAAACCGGTATAACACCGGTTTCTTTCTAATATTTATACTTGCTTATCGGTTGTGCATGACACTGTTAGAACCGGATGCAATTTTTTGCACGAATCAATATTAAAAAACGATAAACAAGAATAAGTTTGAAACAAAAAATATGTACGTAAGATTGACAAGTAACCTACAATGTATTAAAATATAATTACAATGTATTATATTAAAGGAGACAACATGTCTAAAACAATACAAATAAGAGTTGATGATGTTTTGAAAAATGGTGCTGATGCACTCTTTTCGAGTTTAGGACTTGACACTTCTACGGCTATTAGAATGTTTTTAACGATGTCTGTTGAAATGGGTGGTTTCCCTTTTGAAATCAAAATTCCAAACAATTCACTTAAAGAAGCAATGAAAGATGCATTAGAAGGTCGAAATCTTAGCAGAGCATACAAAACAGGTCGAGAAGCTGTTGAATCCATGTTAGAGGATTGATATGTAGGAATCAAATATACAATTCCTCTTATGTTAATCAGGACTATTTAATTCAGAAGCGGCGCCTAATACGGCAGAAAGATAATTTTGCAAGTTTTTAGGCATATTTTCTTTTGTAAATTCTTTTAAATATTCCTTAGCTTCTTCTCTTGCCATTTCTAAAATATATAAATCTTTAGTTAAATCAGCAAGATGTAATTCGGCAAGACCGCTTTGTTTTACTCCTAAAAATTCACCCGGACCTCTTATTTCCAAATCCTTTTCAGCTATAACAAATCCGTCATTTGTCTGAACCAGTACGTTTAACCTGTGCTGTGTTTCTTCATTTCGGGAGGAGGAAACCAGAACACAATAAGATTGAATACTGTTTCTGCCTACTCTGCCCCTAAGCTGGTGAAGCTGGGATAATCCGAAACGTTCCGCATTTTCTATTACTATAACTGTTGCATTAGGTACATCCACTCCTACTTCAACAACCGTTGTACATACAAGCACATCATACAGCTTATTTTTAAAATCAAGCATTATTTTATCTTTTTCTTCCGTTTTCATTTTGCCATGCAAAAGACCGACTTTTAAATCCGAAAACTCACCTGCTTGCAATTGTTCTGCTTCTTTTGTAGCAGCTTTAGCCGACAATGTTTCCGATTCTTCAATAAGCGGGAATACAATGTAAGCCTGATATCCTTTATTTACTTCTTCTCTTATTAAATTTAAAGCTTTTTTTCTTTGTGAGGCTGTAATTAGTGCTGTTTTAACCGGTTTTCTTCCCCTTGGCAGTTCGTCAATAATCGTTAAATCCAGATCGCCATGGCAGGTAAGAGCAAGTGTTCTTGGAATCGGAGTTGCCGTCATTGTCAGCATTTGAGGGATTTTCGCTTTTGTTTTAAGCCGGTTTCTTTGTTTGACACCGAATCTATGCTGTTCATCAATTACAATTGCACCAAGATTATTAAACTCTACTTCATCTTGTATTAAAGAATGTGTTCCTACCGCAATGTTTATCTGACCGTTTCTTAAATCTTTTTCAAGCTGATTTCTTAATTTTTTTGAATTTGATGATGTAAATAGTGCAACATTTATTCCCATCGGAGTAAGCCAATTTACAAAATTATTAAAGTGCTGCTGTGCAAGAATTTCCGTAGGCGCCATAATCGCAGTCTGAAAACCGTTTTCAATTGCCGCTAAAAGCATAATACATGCTACAACCGTTTTACCGCTGCCTACATCACCTTGCAGAAGGCGCTGCATGGGCTTTTCTGAATTAATATCATTTAATATTTCATTTATTGCTCTTTTTTGTGCCCCTGTCAGTTCAAACGGAAGATTTTTAATAAAGGTTTTGACAAGCCCGTCATCTTTTATATTTAATGCTGTAGTTTTGTATGATTTTGAATTTATATCCTTAATGTAAAGCATTTTTAACTGTAATAAAAACAATTCTTCATAAACAAGAGTAAACCGCGCTTTTTCAAGTCTTTCATTTGTTTCAGGAAAATGTATTATTTTTAAAGCTTCTTCCCTGTGAAGCATTTCGTGCTTCATCATTATATGTTCCGGTATTAAATCTTCAATTTTTCCTGTATATTCAGTTAATGCATTATGAATAGCCTTACGTAATGCCTTTATATTTAAATTTTCAACTAACGGATATATCGGAACAATTCTTGCAAGGTTAAGATTTTCATTATCGGCAGAATCCTCTGAAATTATTTGATATTGCGGTTTATCTATCGTCATTTGTTTATTGTATTTATCAAATTTTACACAACCGGATACTATAATATAAGAATATTTTGGAAACTGAGACTTGTACCTCTCTATTGAAAATTTATTTATTTTAGAATAAAAGAAACTTAAATCCAGAGAACCCGATTCGTCCATTATTGTGACTTTTATTATAGTCAAATTATTTTTAGTTGTATAAGATTGAATTGAAGTTATTTTACCGCATATTGTCACATTTTCCGAAACTTTCAAATTTCTGATTAAACATCTCGAAGAATAATCAATATATTTACGCGGATAATAACTTATTAAATCAAATACGGAAAAAATTCCGAGTTTATTCAGCAAATAGCCGAATTTAGGACCTACGCCTTTTAGCATAACAACATCAGCATCATATAATGATGTATTCTCAAAAGTTTTAGCACAAGATTCTTTATCCTGTTTCGGATTTAACTCCTGTTTTAAAACAGAAACAAACCTTGAAATAGTTTTTTTTCGCTGAAAAATATTCTCCTGCGCATAATGTTCAAAAGCTTCTATTACAGGAAGCCATTTTGGATTTTTCTTAGAAGATTTATATATTATTCTTAACTGTTTAAGCATAAAACCGGAAAACGCTGCTTCTTTACCCATTATATCTATATACTTATATTTTTCTTCAATTTCAATAGCACGTTTTATCTGATTTATGTTAATTTGTTCAAAATAATTATTCATAATCAACAATATTATTTAAGTATTGTATCGCCCGAATTTAAGCCCACGGAATTTTGCAATTTAGATTTTGTATAATTTATTAATCCGCCAGCATTAACCATTTCCTGAATTTCTTTCGGGAATGCATTACATTTATATTCTTTTGAAGTTGTAACATTTTTTACAATTCCGGATGCTAAATCAACTTCAACAATATCCCCCTTTGAACATTCATCGCTTAATGACGGGTGTTCTAATATAGCAAGTCCAATATTAATAGCATTACGGTAAAATATCCTTGCAAAACTTTTTGCAATAACAATGGAGATTCCAGAAGCTTTAATCGCAATCGGTGCGTGTTCTCTCGAACTGCCGCAGCCAAAATTTTCCCCTGCTATAATAATATCAGATTTTTGAACTTCCTTTGCAAAACTTTTATCAATGTCCTCCATGCAATGGCTTGCCAATTCTTCATGTGAAGCAGTATTTAAATACCTTGCAGGGATTATTACGTCTGTATCTATATTGTCATTGTATTTCCATACTTTTCCTTTTAACATTTTTCTTTACATCCTTTTTCTTGTGTATTATACTAAGATTATACATTACATGACAGAAATGTTAATAGCACACAAACAAAGGAGATTTAGATGATGGAAATGATTGGTGAAACAGCAGGACAAATCTGGAATTATTTGAACCAAAACGGCGAAACAACAATTGCTAAAATGAAAAAAGACTTAGATTTAAAGTCAAATTTCGCAGAATTAGGTCTTGGTTGGTTAGCAAGAGAAGGCAAAGTTGAAATGTCTAAAAAAGGTACATCTACTAACGTT
>JAJQFK010000228.1 GCA_021201175.1 Candidatus Gastranaerophilales bacterium
GTAATAACCTTTTCGCCTTCAAAAACAGCAAGATTTACAAGTTCTTTTTTCTGTTTTATCATTTCGTCAATTTTTTCTTCAAATGTTCCGATTGTAACTAATCTATGAACCATAACATTTTTATCTTGACCGATACGATAACTTCTGTCGGTTGCCTGTTCTTCAACAGCAGGATTCCACCATAAGTCATAATGAATAACATTTGTGGCAGAAGTTAGGTTCAATCCTGTTCCGCCTGCTTTTAAAGAAAGCAGCATTATTTTTTGTTCGGGATTTGATTCAAATTCTTGCAGCATATTTTGTCTTTGATTTGTATTTAATGAACCATGGAAGAATAACGGTGAAATATTTAATTCGTTTTGGATAATGCTTGATAAAATATTACCCATTTCTTTATATTGTGTAAACGCAATAACTTTTTCATTGTTGTCAAGTATTTGGGAAAGTAATGAAATAAATTTTTCAGTTTTTCCCGAAACATCTTTAGTCATTTCTCCGCATTTTAAATATTGAAACGGATGATTGCATATTTGTTTTAGAGCAGTAATTAACTTGAAAATAACACCCCGTCTGTTTATACCCTTTTGAGAAGAAATATCATTCATAAGAGAATTCAAAGTTTTTTCATATAGGGCTGCTTGTGTTTTCGTTAAGTAACAGTATTCATCAAGCACCATTTTTTCTGGTAAATCATCAATAATAGTTTTATCAGTTTTTAAACGTCTTAGAACGAAAGGTGAAATAGAAAGTTTTAATTTATCCGCCTGTTCATACTGTTTGAACCTTTCAATGGGGATTGCATAACATTTTTGAAATTCTCTTATAGACCCCAGATAACCTTTATTAATAAAATCAAAAATACTCCAGAGTTCAGTAAGCTTGTTTTCAACAGGAGTACCTGTCATAGCAATTTTTATATCAGATTTTAATGATTTAACGGCAGTTGTTTGAGAAGTATCAGGATTTTTAATATTTTGAGCTTCATCAACAATAACCATTCCCCAGGTTGTCTTTTTTACTTCTTCTATATCAATACGCAGAATCGCGAAAGTAGTAATCAAAACATCTGATTTAAGGTCAAGATTTCTTTCAGCCCCATGGTAGGCACTTGCTTTTATGGAGGGAGCAAACATATTTAACTCTTTTATCCAGTTTCCCATTAAAGTTGTAGGACAAATTACAAGAACCGGAGCTTTTAACTTACCTTCTTCTTTCAATTTCAGAATCAAACTTATAACCTGAATTGTTTTACCAAGCCCCATATCATCAGCGATACATGAACCGAAACCTTTTGTAGTATTTGTGTATAACCATTTTAATCCGCTCATCTGGTATGGTCTTAATACTCCGTTTAATCCATCAGGCGGTGCAACTTCTACGGTTTTACCTATATCTTTAACAATGTTGGCGAATGCAGCATCATAATCAAATTCATAATCGCCTAAATGTCCGGAGAATGCAGCATGGAGCATTTCCATTCTTGTTATTTTGTCTATTTTAGGATTTTTAAGTTTATTTATTATTGCTTGCGCTTCATTTTGGTCTATTAAAATATACTTATTTTTAAATTCAATAATTCCGTTTGCACCTTTAATCAAATTTTCAAATTCTTCGACAGAAATTTTTTCATCTCCGATCGCAACTTGATAAGAGAAGTCAAAAATGCCTGACAAACTGATACTGCCGGCTTTTCCGTTTAATATATCAGCGACATCTTGTTCTCTTGATGTTTTAATTTTGGCATTTATAGAGGCTCTCGGAACAACTATATTTCCGAAATTTGGCGGAAAGTTTATATTTATTCCGGCTTTATTAAGGTAATATGCAGTGTGTATCATCAGTTTATACACATCATTTAGAGATAAAAACATTTGAAGATTATCTTCATCTTCAAAAAGAGATTCCATTTCTTTATAATATCTTATTGTATAGTTTAGCTGTTTTTCAACAATACTTACAAGATATGAATTCTGATATCCCCATGATATCCCGTCAGAGTATATATCAAGAAGTTTTTTGGGCGGTTCTTTTTCATTTAGTTTAGCGTCGTTTGCCTTAACTGAAACAGTTAAAGAAAATTTATCTTCTTCTATTTTTTCTATATCCAATTGCGGACTTACGGGGTACTTACCGATGTATATTTCGTCAAGCCATTCACTTATAGCTTCTGCCAAATCAAGAGAGCGAATATATCTTTTATTTGAAGCAGGTTTTAAAAAATATACGGAAGAAACTATATCTTTAAACTTATAGGTTTTGAATTTTAAAAAAGAAAAAATTACGTAGTTCAAATACGATTCAATTAAAATATCCGCAATATTTTTTATATTAGAAAGTTTTGAAAAGTCCAACGTATATACTTCATCAATCGAGTCTTGTAAATATTCATTGATTGCAAACATTTCATAAGAAATGTTGAATAAGTTTTCCGTTTTATTTACTTTTGGAAGGAAATACAATTTTTCAACAGTTTTTTTTACAAATTGGGTTAATATATTAAGGATACAGAAGGATTCTGAAACATTTGGAATATCAACAATTGAGTCCAACCCTGAAAAATATTCCCAAATTAAATCAATAGGAATTTTATAACCGATTTTTTCAACCGTTGTGCCGTTTTCTTCAAGAGGATAAGAAGAAGAAGAAAATCTGTACATAGAACCTTTTGATTTTAAATAGAAATCAAAATTATTAGTAGGTGTAATAAATGCAGTAAGTTTTTTTCCTTCTTGGAATATATAAAACCGGGTATTTTTAATAGGGATACTTGAATTTTGGAAAGTAGCCGCAAATTCATCTTCAACAAGCTGATAAATTGTGCTTATCATAAGCCTGAAATCTTTTTTTTCACATCCCGCCGGATTTTCAGTTAAATTATGAAACATTTCATCAATGTTATTTTTCTTAAAAGAAAATGCAAATTTATTATTTTGAGTAATTTCAATAGACATGTAAACCCTTTAAATCCTGTAATATTCTCAATTCTTACAACATTATACATGAAACAAAGC
>JAJQFK010000194.1:0-1661 GCA_021201175.1 Candidatus Gastranaerophilales bacterium
GATAATATCTCCGTTTTTTAATATTATTTCATCAGAAGGTATTCCGTGAACCACTTGTTCGTTTATTGATGTGCATATTGAGGCGGGGAAACCGTTGTAACCTAAAAATGTCGGATCTGCTTTATTTGCTTTTATAATTTTAAAAGCCAATTCATCAAGTTCTTTGGTTGTAACCCCTTCTTTTACGGCATCTTTCATTGCTGCATGAACAAGTGCAACAATGTTTCCTGCTTGCTTCATCAAATTAACTTCAAATTTCGATTTTCTATGAATAGACATTTTCTTTTATTGCTCCTGTCAAGTTTTTGTAAATTTCCTCAATAGATAAACTTGCATCCAGTTTTACAAGTATTCCTCTTTTTTTGTATAAATCTATTAATGGTGCAGTTTGTTCAAAATATGTTTGAAAACGCTTTTTAGCGGTTTCTTCGTTATCATCTTCACGCTGTAATAAAGTTCCGCCGCATTTTTCGCATTTGGTTTCATCTTGAAGTTTCATTGTTTTTAAGTTGTATATTGCACCGCATTTAGAACATGTACGCCTGTTTACAAGCCTTTCAATTAATTTTTCCGGATTTACTTCAAAATAAAATACTATTGGATTAACATCTAAATTTTTATCTATTTCTTCAAGAATTGTATCCAGTGCGTATGCTTGCTCAAGGCTTCTCGGGTATCCGTCAAGAATGAATCCGTTTTGACAATCAGATTTTAAAAGTCTGTTTTTTATTATTCCGGAAACTAATTCAATAGGTACAAGTTGACCTTTTTCCATATAACTGTTTGCAAGTTTGCCTTCTTGCGTACCTGCGGATATTTCTTCACGAAGTAAAGAACCTGTATCAATATGAGGCAGGTTATAATCCTTTGAAAGCATTTTTGTTTGAGTACCCTTTCCGCTTCCCGGAGGACCTATAAAAATAAATTCCTGTTTCATATATTTCCCTCTTATTAGTGTTTCGACCTATTCATTATATCACATTATTAAATTTTGATATAAATATTCAGAAATTTTCACTGTAAACGTTTTGTTATATTTCTTAATATATTTTTTCTAATATATACTTGCTTTTGCGCCATTATCTATCATTTTTTTTTATTAAAAAAGGCAATATTTCCGAAAAAAAATTTTTATTAAATGTATACACGATTTAATACGAGGAAGAAGATATGGGATTGTTTTCAGACATTAGTCAAGTAAAGAATTTTGCAATGATGGAACGCAGTATGAAAGAATACGTAGATAAAGAAACTTATGATGAAGTTGATTTTTGCGTTGGAAATGATGAAGATAATAATGAAGGATATGTAGCTTAAAAAATTATGCCGAATCTTCGGGGATATATCTTTCTATATCTATAATTTCACCGTAATCTTTATTAATTTTGAATTTATCTATAAAGTCCAATAATGACATATACGGTACTTTATATTTATAAATTGCAGTTCCTATTCCGGTTTTTTTCATTACACTTATGATGTAAAAACATTTTGATACATATTCTCTGATAGAATCTTCTTTAAAGTAATTACCGTTTTCATCTTTTGTGATTTTTACATACTGAAAACCTTTAAAACTCTCTCTTATACACAAATCCTAGCCCACGCGACGGACTCCTAGCGCGAAGGCCCGAGTCTGGTTTACAAAAATCCTAGGCGGG
>JAJQFK010000194.1:1671-3011 GCA_021201175.1 Candidatus Gastranaerophilales bacterium
ATCTTCCATAGTAATATTTAAGTTAAATTGTTGTAAGGAGTCAAATAATTAATATTTTTTATGGTACGGGGTCATATCCTCCGGGATGAAACGGATGACATTTTAATATTCTTTTTATACCTAAAAATCCGCCTTTTATTATGCCGTATTTCTGTATTGCCTGTTTCATATATTCTGAACAGGTCGGATAAAATCTGCATACCGGCGGTGTTAGTTTTGAAAAAAATTGATAAATATTTATTAGTTTTATAATTAATTTCTTGAACATTTTATTTCCTTAATTCTGTTACGAGTGCATTTTTCAGATATTCACTAATATACTATAATTTCCGGTTCGGTTTCTTCTTGGCGCATATCATAGGGCATATCCTGAATCATTGCATATCTTGTTCCCGCATCTAACAACATATATTTTACATTATTTTCTTCTATATTCCACAACTCTTTTATTTCTGTTACTACATAGGCGTTCGGATTCTCTTTTAAAAAGTCTGCAAGCCATTTTATATTATCATTTTTATTAAAAATTACTTTACTGTCATAATAATATATTAAACTGTATTTTTGCGATGGAATATAAGCTGCAAGCTTTACTTTGTCTTTGTTTGCAATTTGTGCAAATTGTATTAAATCATTTTCGCCGCCGGTTTTGGAGATAAAATTAAATATACCGGGAGTTATTACGAAGGATAAAGTCAACATTAGTATTATATTAGATATAAATGCCGCTCTTTTCCCTTTTAAAATTACTGCAAATATTCCTATAACAGGTATTACAAAAAATATCACTATTAACGGTATTAATAAATGTTTTAATTCTCCCTGAAACAGCCATTTATTTAATATATTATGTCCGAATAAACCTACTAATGAACATATTATCAAAATGATATCCGGTATAATTGTTGCAAAAAATATGCTTTTTGCATGCTTTTTTTTGATTAAATATTCATACCAGTAATGTCCTGCAATGCAAGCTGCCGGAAACATAAGAAATAATATTGTAAATGTGTATTTTGCTCCGTATAACAGTGCATAAATAAATGAAAAAAAGAATACTATAATATTTACGGAAAGAAATTTTTCTATTTTTTTTAATTTATTCCATTTTTCTTTCAGTTTATCTTGAGAGTTATTTAAAAAGTAGTTAATTATTGAATCTAAAATACTTCTTGCTCTTGTACCGAGTATCCATAAAAAAGAAAATATCCACGGTGAAAATCCGAGCATAAATAAACCGATAACAACAGAAATATTTTTTAACCCTGTATATCTTAAAAAATTGTAAACACTAAAATATTCTTTTAAAAATATTAGCTGATGTTTTATAATCATAATCA
>JAJQFK010000148.1 GCA_021201175.1 Candidatus Gastranaerophilales bacterium
ATATTATTGGTCTTACAATAGTGAACAGTAAGCAGAGTATGATTTAATCTCCCCAAAAAGGGTACGGAAACAATAATTACAGGAATATCCAAAGCCTTAATTAAATCGGCGCAAAGCATATCATTTGCAGCCGGAGCAAGTAAGCCTCCGGCACCTTCTACAAAAGTTATGTCATTTTGTTTTGAAAATTCTTTAAAATCGGATTTGATTTTATTAATATCGATTTTAATTCCTGCAAGTCTTGCAGCCAAAGCAGGAGATACTTCTCCTTCCAGTAAATAT
Organism: Candidatus Gastranaerophilales bacterium; assembly: GCA_021201175.1. Lineage (GTDB taxonomy): Bacteria > Cyanobacteriota > Vampirovibrionia > Gastranaerophilales > Gastranaerophilaceae > Avigastranaerophilus. The sequence goes on from JAJQFK010000148.1 coordinate 283, forward strand.
GAGCATTTAGTATTTATATTTGGACAAATTTGCCTTACAGCTTCCAGGTCAGGAGCCAGAATCCCTTTTTCTGTTTTTATTGCACCGGATTGCAGCGGTTTAAAAACCCCCGTTTTTTTCCCCGTATTTTCATTTACAAGCGCCAGACCTTTAGTAATAAAGGTTTTACCTATATCTGTATCTATGCCGGTAATAAAATATTCCATAATTAATTCTCCTGCGGTAATACGTTATTTAATGCCTGAAATGCAATATCCGTAAGTTTTTCTATTTCTTTTTCCGTAATAATATAAGGCGTAATGAAATATATACAATTCCACATAGGTCTTAATACTGCACCGAGTTTTAAACCTTCAAGATAAATCTTTTTGCCGATACCGTCTTCATAACTGAATGGTTCTTTTGTTTGTTTGTTTTTAACAAGTTCTATAGCGCATACCATGCCGGTTTGCCTTATATCGCCGACATTTTTATGAGTACGGAATTTTTCCAATTCTTTTGCAAATTTTGCGATTTTAGGTTTTAAATATTCTTCAATATTCATTTCTTCCAAAATGTTCAAATTTTCAAGAGCGACGGCAAGTGCAAGCGGGTATGCCGTGTAACTGTGACCGTGGTAAAAAGTTTTGTAACCATCTAAATCATCATCATAAAAAGCATTAAATATTTCGTCAGTAGCGACAGTTACAGACAGCGGCATATAACCTGCTGTTATACCTTTTGCGGCACAAATAATATCCGGAACAATTCCGGCATGTTCATACGCAAACAGTTTACCTGTTCTGTAAAAGCCCATAGCAACTTCATCATCAATCAAGAGAATATTATATTTATCACAAAGCGTTCTTAATTTAGTAATATATTTTGCCGGATACATAATCATTCCTCCGGCTGCTTGAACAAGAGGTTCTATTATAATACCTGCAATATTTTGAGCTTCTTCTTTTAAAATATCTTCAACCGAAGCTAAACATTCACACTCACAAGTATCATTGCTGCATTTAACAGGACATCTGTAACAATAAGGACTTTTTGCCTGCTTTATTTCAAATAACAGCGGTTTATAAACTTTATGATACATATCAATACCGCCGACAGAAACAGCGCCTAATGTATCACCGTGGTATGAGTTTTGCAATGCAATAAATTTTCTTTTTTCCGGATGACCTTTTAATACTTGATACTGATATGCCATTTTAAGTGCAACTTCAACTGCTGTTGAACCGTTATCCGAAAAGAAAACATGTTTTAATTTATTATTCATAAGAGAGATTAGTTTTTTTGAAAACCGGATTGCAGGTTCGTGAGAAAAACCGCCAAAAATTACATGTTCTATTTTTTTTGCCTGTTTGGCAATAACTTTATTTATTCTTTTATTTGAGTGACCGAGAGTATTTACCCACCAGGAAGAAACGGCATCTATATATTTTTTCCCGTCAATATCTTCTATATAAATACCTTTGCCCTTTTTTATTATAATCGGCTTATTAGAATCATCTTCAAGAGATTTCATTTGTGTAAAAGGGCGCCATATATACTTTAAATCATCTTCCAGCAATTGTTTTTTATTCATAATAACATATGCCTTTCCTTACATCGATATAATCTAGCATCGCCCGCATTTTCGCTGACTGCCCTGGATTTGCTTTGCGCTAACAAAGTATCGCCTTCGGAGCTTTTGCTCCTGCCGGCTTAGTTGCGTCATTGCGAGGGCTTTAGCCTGTGGCAATCTCTGCCATCTTTAGGACTGGATTGCTTCGTCGTTACACTCCTCGCAAAGACGGGCTAAGCTCCTGCCGCCAAGGCGCTGCTCATAAATTTCGCTAATGTACATTGTTTCGAAATTTTCTCGGGCTGGTTCAATTATAATACGAAAAAAACTTGATATAATATTTTTTATTACAATATTATATTAATTTTAATTAATGTTTTTGACTATTACGTGTATTTGTTGTGTAATAATTATAGTCTAGACATGAGTATCGTTAAATTTAATGTATATAAAAGAACTTGAAGTAGATAACTTTAAATCTTTTGCTAATGATATGACAATCCCGTTTCTTAAAGGCTTTACAACTATATCAGGTCCTAATGGTTCGGGAAAGAGTAATATCATTGACAGTATATTATTTGCATTGGGCTTGACCAGTGCAAGAAATTTGCGTACAGAACAATTATCAGATTTTATTTCTACACACACGAAAAAAAATGAAGCCTTTGTAAAAGTAGTTTTTGAACCCGAAACTAATGATGAAGAATCTATTACGGTTGCAAGAAAAATAAGAAAGTCCTCGCAAGGATATAACAGTGTTTATTATTTGAATAATCAGGTTTCTACTTTGACAGATATTCATGCACACCTTGAAAAATATCGCATTACCCCGAACAGTTTTAATGTAATGATGCAAGGCGATGTAATGAGTATTACAAATTGCTCAACGGTTGAACGGAGAAAAATAATAGATGAAATTGCCGGTATCGCTGATTTTAACAGAAGAATCGACAAAGCACAGGAAGAACTTTTGACAGTTGAACAAAGGGTTGAAAAAGCCAATTTTATTCTTACTGAAATTTCTTCTACTATAGAACGTTTGGCGCAAGAAAAAGATACTGCATTAAAATATCAAACTTTAAAAACTGAAAAATTTCAATTGGAAAGTCAGATTACAACCGTAAAATACTTCGATATTAAAAGAAATTTGGAACTTGCTCACCAAAAT
>JAJQFK010000197.1 GCA_021201175.1 Candidatus Gastranaerophilales bacterium
TCCTTGCTACGTTAACTCAAGCCGTAAGACTTGCTGAAATCGATATGGGCGCTACGGATATGAGTTCTGCAAGTAGAGGAATATCAACATCCAAAAGTACCGGTTTAAATGATAATACTTATACGTTTTGGGAAAATACTATTTTAAAATACATGCCGGTTGAAAAAGTTGATACAAAGTATACTCTTGCGGCTGCCGGTAACACTGAGGGATCTTATTCATTCAGTCAAATTTATACGCTTAGCGACGGAAGTGCAATTGTAAATATGTTTCAAGATTGCTCTCTTAATTGGGGAAGTTGTATCCAAATATGGTATGATACAAACGGGTTAAAAAAACCAAATCAGCTTGAAAAAGATGTGTTTCGTTTTAAAATAAAGTTTTTAGGATTCTCGGATTCCAGTAAATTAGGTGGTAAACGCGGGATTAATGTTTGCGACGACAGCGACAAATGTTATGAACAACATCCAAACGATTCATAATAAACATAAATGAGGGCTTGAAGCCCTCATTTAGTGATTGATTTTAGCATATTGATATACTGTTGTCAATATATATATTGACAAATAATTAAATTATGCTATAATTGTGTTATGGCAAGTGTTGAAAAAATAATTGAAGATTTTAAAAATACAAAATTTGGACATACTTTTGATGAATATAAAAAAGCACTTGAATATTTGGGTTTTATTGAAAAATCTTCAAAAGGTTCACATCATAAATTCATAAAAAAAGGATTATTACGTCCTTTTATTCTTGCAAAACATCATCCTATAGACCCTGCCGCTATTGCTGAAATTCTAGAATTTTATGACAAGGAGAATGATTATGACTAAAGATTTACAATATTATTTATCATTACCATGGAAATTTGAATTTACAAAACACCCTGACGGTAAATATTCTGCAAGAGTTGAGGGCTTATCCTGTTATTCCGGAGGCGATACCCTGGAAGAAGCTTCAAAAGAAATTCAGGAAGCTTTGGAATTTTATATTGAAAGCTGTCTTGAAGATAATTTGCCTATAATTGAGCCGGGAGAACAAAGAAATATTAATGGTCGTATCAGCATAAGAACTTCAAAAACAACTCATCTTAAACTTTTAAAACTTGCCGAACAAGAAAATGTTTCCGTTTCTCATCTGATTAATGATGCTATTATTAAGCAATACGGATAATTTAAAGGTATTGTTATTTGGCTATGAAAAAACTGATGGAGAAATATGTGTAAATTAACGAAAGCTTTTATAAGTATTTATTTTTAATCTTTATCCAAGTTTTTAAGAGCATATTCACAGCATTGTTGAACAAGTTTATTAAGTGAAATTTCCTTATTTTGTGCAATAGTTTGTAATTCCTGCACTAATTTTAAAGGCAATCTAAAAGTTTTATTAATCATTTCAGGTGTTTCAATTTTAAACATACCGCACACTCCATTATGTAATTTTATGTGCAAGTTAAACATATTTATATACCTTGTTTATGCACTCACAAATATGAGTGTATAAATATAATAATCTATATTGTATAGTTAAGATGTATATTCATAATTAATTTTGAAAAGGAGATATTATGGAAGAAAATAAATTGAAAAAATCTTTGGAAAGCGAATTAAATGAGTTAATATTAACAGTCAGTACAATAAAAACTTTTGTCAAAGCTTCCGAAAGTTTAATATATGATTATGATGAATTTCAAATAGGTGATATACAAAACATGTATGATGAACTTGAGAAAAAGGTTAATGAATTAAGTACTACAACTGATAAAATCAGCGATATTGTTCATGAATTAACATAATCTAGTTTACCCGTCCAGAGGACAAAATTTTGAACTTGAATTAAGTTTAAATAATCCATATATAAAAGACTTCCGCTTTGTTTTAAACTTATTCTTTTTTGCAATAAATTAAAACACGCTTGTCAGGTACATTTAAGCAGCAATTAACTTTTTGATAATATGAACACTGTTAAAAATAATTTAAATAGATTTTATGCTAAAATAAGTCAATGAAAAATATTATTTTAAAACAGTATAAACTTATAAGGAATGACGGAAAAATTGTTGAAGCTGAATTTTATAATGATTCTGATTTAGACAATGTTAAGATTTTAGATATTAAAAATTTGAAATTTAAAGGTAAATCCGTAAAAGATATAAAAAAATCAGATATAAAAGAAGCTGTTTTTAAAGGTGAAGAAAAAATATATTTACAAAATAAAAAATCAAAGATTGTTGCAGGACTTTCTAAAAAACATCGTAATAAAATTATCTCAACAGTTTTTATAAAAGATTCAGAGGGAAAGTATAGTTACTTGAAAAAAGAAATCATATCAAATATTGATACAATTTTCTTTTATGCCATTCCCATTCTCAAACATAAAGAGTTAAAAAAACCCATCTTATATAATTGTCAAATTATACACCGTTTAGCTTTGCCTTTAAAAATAGGCGGACTTGTTTTCTTTGTAATGATAACAGTTAAAGAAAGAGTTGATTATAAAGAAACAATACTTGATGAGTTTACAATTTATGATTTATATTCAGAAAGCCAAGAACATAAAAAATCATTCGGCAGTCCCTCTACGGTTTCTGCAAGCAATAATCTTGTGACCACCCGTAGCCATTACCGAATGACTAAATATAGTATAAACGATTTAATAGAATTTGTCAAGGTTAGTATAACTAAACTTCAATAATAGCAAGCTGTGGCGTGAAATTAGTATACTTAGATTTTGCGGAGAATTTTAAAAGATTTTCTTGTTGCACAATCTGAATATTTTTGGTAAAATTAATAAAAAGGAGAAAATCATCATGAAATATGAAAATACCCCCCCCCGTGGCAGATTTATATACGGATGTTAACCAGTCTTTGCGAGCGTTAGCGAAGCAAACCAGTTTTAAAAATGGCAGAGATTGCCGCGCCGATAAATCGGCTCGCAATGACGTTGTAAACCGTCAGTTGAACATTCGCGTAACGCGAAAACCGGCATTTACTTTAGCG
>JAJQFK010000083.1 GCA_021201175.1 Candidatus Gastranaerophilales bacterium
TTTTACAGTAGTTTGGCTTGAATATAAAGTGTTGATTCAAATTACTTAAAAAACTAGCAAAGACGGTTTCAGCCGTTTGGCAATCTTTGCCATCTTTAGGACTGGATTGCTTCACTCTCTTGAAATCCCTTTGCGCTCACAGAGTAGCGCCTCCGGAGCTTTGCTCCTGCCGGCTTCTTCTGTTCGCTTACCGGGTTTTACCCGTCCGGGATTTCGCTATCGTTCGCAATGACGGTTCAAATACTTTACGTAATTTTTTGCGTCATTGCTGTCTTTAGCTCGCGGCAATCCGGACCTATTATTTGTTCATATAAATCTTGCCATTCCGGATTTAAACTTTCAATCAGTTTTAATTTATTTTTTCTTGAACTAGCTTTTATTTGTTTTTCTCTTTTAATAGCCTGATTTATATCTTCAAAAATTTCATAATAGCCAAGTTTGTCCACATTATATTTTTTTGTAAATCCATCTGCTAATTTGTTTTTATGTTCATAAATACGTCGCACTAAGTTTGATGTAACACCTGTATATAATGTTCCATTTCTTTTATTAAATAATATGTATATATAGCTTTGTTTTGTCATATTTTTACCTGATTTGCCTCAATCTCTTACTATATTTTGTCTGGATTGCTTCGCTCTCTTGAAATCCCTTTGCGCTCACAGAGTAGCGCCTCCGGAGCTTTGCTCCTGCCGGCTTCTTCTGTTTGCTTACCGGGTTTTACCCGTCCGGGATTTCGCTATCGCTCGCAAAGACGATTTCAGCCGTCTGGCAATCTTTGCCATCTTTAGGACTGGATTGCTTCACTACGTTCGCAATGACGGTTCAAATACTTTACGTAATTTTTTGCGTCATTGCTGTCTTTAGCTCGCGGCAATCTTTTTGCATGTCATTGCGAGCCGATTTATCGGCGTGGCAATCTCTGCCATATCCGGAACTAGATTGCTTCGTTTTACAGTAGTTTGGCTTGAATATAAAGTGTTGATTCAAATTACTTAAAAAACTCGCAAAGACGATTTCAGCCGTTTGGCAATCTTTTGCATGTACAGCAATGACGGTTCAGACGGTTTCCCTGTATGCGTCAGATGAGCGAAATTTTCCCCACCCCTCTCTCCGGAGATTTTTTTATAAAAAAAAGGGTCAGAAATTCTGACCCAACCAAGTTTATGTAACAAAAAAAACTTTTATTGTTTATCAAACATAACCTGCTGAGAAGGTCCGCCATATGGTACAACCTTTTGTGCATATATTTGTGCTTGATAAATATCTTTCGGTGATGAAGAATCTGTTGTTAGTGTGTTCGGTTTTTTATCTCCGTTTACATCAATAAAAACATTAGGTCTATTATAAGGAGAACCAGTGTCAACACAAGGAACATCATTATTCGAGTTACATACTCCGGTAGAACCTGTTCCTACTGACCAGTTTGCGATACAGAAAATCATACCGTCAGCTGTTGTAAAAATATTACTATCAGACTGTCCATTACACTTGTTAAAACCAGTGTCTGATGGAGGCGACAGAGCTGAATTGTATTGTGAGAATGTAGAAGAATCAATAACACTCATTCTTGTTTTAAATACACTGGATACAAGACCTGAAGCAGTGTCATAATCTTGTGCAGTTAAGCCTTCTAATGCATAGTGAAGGGTCAACGCCTGGTTAAGACCTGAAATAGCCTTTTTAAAAGCTGTTCTAAATTCTTGTTGGTTTGTGTTGTTCATCAATGTCGGAACTGTCATTGCCGCAATAACCCCGATAATAACCAAAGTAATCAATACTTCGGCAAGGGTGAAACCTAATTTTTTCATAATTTTCTTTACCTTTCGTTTTTTTAACAAAACTTTTTCCAAATATCTAACCAATTATATACTTTTGTTAATCAACAGTCAAGTATTTACATGCTGTAACATTACTATATAATATGCATAATCATAGTTTACTGCAAATATATTAGCAGTATTGGTAATTGATTATTTTATTTTTGTAAGTTTTGTATATATTCTAACCATTGCCAACATCTACATACCCTTTACGTACGCTAGAACATGGCAATTGTACTTATATTCTTATATATTAATTACAATAAAAAATTATTAGCGAAAACTAATATAAAAAATTGTACTAAAATAACTGCATTCTGTTACTTATATGCTCCGGATAAACCGTCCAAGCCCTTTTTTTCATGGTTATATATTACAACTCTTCTTATTATTTATTAACTTTCTTTAGTTATTTTTTATTGCCTATAGTTACTTTATTCCCGATTAGAAATTGTTTTAAACCTAAAATAAAAAAATTATTAACATTATAATTTTCTAACTATTCATTTGTCTGTAATGAATATAAGCGGATTTTCCGTAGAGTGATACTCAACCGTCTTTGCGAGTTTTTTAAGTAATTTGAATCAACACTTTATATTCAAGCCAAACTACTGTAAAACGAAGCAATCTAGTTCCGGATATGGCAGAGATTGCCACGCCGATAAATCGGCTCGCAATGACGCTGTTGCCCGAAATGGAGGAAAATCCAAGGAGCGGATTTGCGGACGGATGGAGTGGAACAAGTCCGGATAGCTACAAAGCGAAGCACACCACAACAAATGTGAGGATGACTGAGCCTGTATCCGCAGGCAAAGCCCAGGTGAGCGGATTGAGCCGGCAAATCCAAAGGATTTAAGGCGAAACTCCGAGAGCGTGGAGTAAATCCAAGAAGCGGATTTTCCGTAGAGTGATACTCAACCGTCTTTGCGAGTTTTTTAAGTAATTTGAATCAACACTTTATATTCAAGCCAAACTACTGTAAAACGAAGCAATCTAGTTCCGGATATGGCAGAGATTGCCACGCCGATAAATCGGCTCGCAATGACGCAAAAAATTACGTAGAGTATTGAACCGTCATTGCGAACGAAGTGAAGCAATCCAGATAAAATATAGTAAGAGATTGCCACGTCCACCACGGGTGGATAGCAATGACGCAAAAAATTACGTAGAGTATTTGAACCGTCATTGCGAACGAAGTGAAGCAAATTCCAGACAAAATATAGTAAGAGATTGCCACGTCCACTACGGGTGGACTCGCAATTGTACATGCAAAAAGATTGCCGCGAGCTAAAGACAGCAATGACGCTGTTATTCAAAGCCCCTCGCAATTGACGTTATTGCCCGAAATGGAGGAAAATCCAAGAAGCGGATTTGCGGACTGACGGAGTGAAACGAGTCCGGATAGCGAGCGGATTGAGCCGGCTAATCCAAAGGATTTAAGGCGAAACTCCGAGAGCGTGGAGTAAATCCAAGAAGCGGATTTTCCGTAGAGTGATACTCAACCGTCTTTGCGAGTTTTTTAAGTAATTTGAATCAACACTTTATATTCAAGCCAAACTACTGTAAAACGAAGCAATCTAGTTCCGGATATGGCAGAGATTGCCACGCCGATAAATCGGCTCGCAATGACGCTGTTGCCCGAAATGGAGCAAATCCAAGAAGCGGATTTGCCCCGGAGTAGCAAGCGTGTAATTTTTTGTACGAACAAATATTAAACAACCGCAAATCCGAAATAAATTCGGAAAAAAAAGTAAGTTATAATAAAAATCTCTGCTAATGACATTGGAATATATTTCATGTTAAAATCTATTTATGCTTTGTAATAGGAAAATTTTATATATAATTGCGGGTGCAAATGGCAGCGGTAAAAGTACTCTTGCAGAAGTTTTATTAAAAGAGAAAAATTTGGTATTTCTTAATGCTGATGAAATTGCAAAAGAAATTGCTCCTAACGCAATTAACAGTGTGCCAATATCTGCGGGAAAAGAATACTTTAAAAGGTTAGAAACCTTTTTTAATCAGAATAAATCCTTTGCGATAGAATCAACCCTTGCCGGCAATAACATTATTAGAGTTATAGAAAAAGCAAAAAAACAAGGTTATGAAATTGTTTTGGTTTATTCTTTTCTCCCTAATTGTACAATGTGTATAAAACGAGTCAAAACTCGTGTTCAAAATGGCGGGCATAATGTTCCTAATGAAGATATTATACGTAGATATTATAAAAGTGTTGTTAAATTTTGGGATGAATATCGCTTGAAAGTTGATGATTGGACATTGTTTTATAACGGCTATGATTATGCGCCCGTTATAGTGTCTTTTGGAACAAAAGGAAAATACGATATAATAAACAAGGAAAAACAAAATTTATTTAACAGTATCTATAAAATTGCAAAGGATGAAATAAAAGTTAATGACTGATAAAGATGTTTTAGAATTACTGAATATGTTTACAACTGCTGTACAAATTGCTAAATCACGAAATAAGTATGAGTATAATATTAATCTGAATGAAGCAATGTTAAACGAATTATTTAAAAAAGCTTTTCCTTCAATGCAAAATGATATTAACAGACAAAGTATTATAAAAAAAATATTGTCACAAAACTAAACTTTGCACAATAGAAAATGCTCCTCATTGGACAACATTTGTAAATAGACAAACACAGCAATCTAATGTTTTTCTGATTTGTCAAGTGGCTATGCCGGTTAATAACTAAATTCCTCTTTATTAATATTATAATATTCTGAGAGGTACGGGCAATGACGGTTTAAATTACATAATTTCTTTTCTTTCAGAGATAATAGTCCAGCATCCTTTAGGACATACAGCTTCACAAATACCGCAGCCGATACATTTATCATCTAGTACTGAGTATACCTTGTTTCCTGTTGTTATTGCTTCTTGCGGACAATTGTTCAGGCAAATTTTGCAATCAACACAATTTGTACTATTCCAATGCGGAATATGTATTCTTCCTTCACCTGAAGCAGGAAGCGGAAAAACTTTAAAATCATCTTTTATAAAATCACCAAAAATACCGTTTTCAATCCAGTACTTCTCTCTAAATTCTTTAACGGAAATTTTATCATTTTTTTTATTCGGTAAAGGAACTATTTTTTTCCATTCCTCCCACTTTGTTAAGGAATCATATAAATCAGATTTATTTAGTTCTTTTAAGAAATCAACCATTCCGTTTTTTAAAAATTCAATATCAGAATCTTCTAAAGACCGTACATAAACACTTGGCGCAATATTTTTTATTGGACCTCGAACGTATATAGTGCCGCCTACCATTCCCACACAGGAACGGCTGCCTAATACAGAGTCTAATTTATCACAATCCCATCCGCAAATAACGGCAATTCCGCCGCCCATAAACTCAAAACCGAATGAACCTGTATTTTTTAATACCCAAAATTCCGGTAAATCAAATTTAGGGTCATGTTTCATCAGTGCGCCGGAGCGAGTTCCGACTCTGCCGGAAACATATATTTTTCCTCCGGCGGCACAATGAGCCGCTGTATCTCCGCAATCACCGTTAACAACAATTTTTGCGCCTGAATTTAACCAGCCTACATCAGCAGGCGCCGAGCCTTCAACAATAATTTTTGTATGTGCGAGCGCCATTGCACCGACCCTTTGACCCGGATTAGTTATTTTAAAAGTTAAAATATCATTTCTGTCTTTTGCCCAGGAAGAACCCCCTATATTATGCTGTCCGCATGCTTCAATATCAAAATCCGTATAGCCTTCTTTTATTTTTTCATTTATTAATTGCAAAAGTTCTTGCGTAGACATTCTGTTATTATCTATTAATGTTTTTATAATTACTTTTTCTTTGTTCATATAATTAATTCCGTACTAACATACATATTGAATATCAAGCCTGTTTGAAATGTGTTTGTCAACTGTAATTAATGCATCGGAACGCCCGATAGGAAGCGTTGAATTACCGACAGGTCCCATTAATTTTTTAAGTTCCATATCTGTTGCAATAAAATAATTAACAATATTTTGAGCAGCTTTATCAATATCAAGTCTTTTTGTTAAACAAACATCTTGCGTGGCAATTCCGGCGGGACATAACCCGGTATTACACGCATTACATTTTCCGGTAACATTACCAATACAGCCGGCTATTTCTAATAATAATCTACCGGTAAAGACACCATTAGCCCCTAAACAAATAAGTTTAAAAGCATCAGCCGCAAAACTTCCCGTTTGCCCCAGTCCTCCGCCGGCAAATAACGGAATTTCTCCCTGACGTCCTTGATGGACTGCCGCTAAATAGCAATCTCTTAACTTAGAAGTAATTGGATGACCGGTATGATCCAGAGATATTTCATGCGCCGCGCCTGTTCCGCCGGCAAGTCCGTCTATAAAAAATCCGCCTACTATGTTATAAGGATCCCTGAGTAAATTGTTATAAACAGAAACACTTGTAACTGATGCCGCTACTTTTATTGCAACCGGAACTTTAAAATTAAATGCTGCATTCATAGACAAAAACATTTTTTGAACGCTTTCTTCTATTGAATATAAACCTTGATGTGTAGGCGGACTCAACAAATCGGCCTTTGGAACACCTCGTATTTCCTGTACATATTTAGCGACCTTGCTTGCCATTAATAGACCCCCGTCGCCCGGCTTCGCCCCTTGTCCTATTTTTATTAATATACCGGCAGGATCTTCAATCATATCCGGCATTGCCTGAATTATTCTGTTCCAGCCAAAATGTCCTGACGCAATTTGTAAAATCATATATTTAACATATTTTGATTTCAAAAGTCTGACAGGAATACCGCCTTCTCCTGTGCACATTCTTACGGGGATTCCGGCAACTTCGTTCAAGTAGGCAGTTGCAATCGCCATAGCTTCCCACATCCTCCAAGAAATTGCGCCAATTGACATATCTCCCATAAGAATAGGATAAATCCACCGGTTTGGAGGAAGCTGCTTTTGTACTCCCATTTTGCCGTTTTCAAAATGAAGATTCAATTTATCGGCTGATAAAACTCGTCCAAACGGAGTAAGTAATTCAAATTTATGCCTTGCCGCATCTAATGAAGGGTCGGTCATTTGGGATATTCTTCCTATTTTTATTTTATCCAGAGTCCTTCCTTCCGTATTTAAATTAGACCGTCCTCCTTTTTTCAATGATTCTGCTTTTGCTGCACGATATCTTACAGAATATCTGTCATCAGTATTTCTGATTGCTCTTATAGCCCCGTTAGGACAAACCCGTGAACACATACCGCACCCGCGGCAGTGATGTTCAAAAGAAATTTGCTGTTTTATTACCAGTACTTTTTCAAATGATGGCTTAGTTAATCCGCCGGATAACTTTCTGCGTTTTTCTACAACGGGTTTTATTGCTCCAAATGAACAGGCGGCTGTACATTTCCCGCATTGTATACATTTCGTTTCATCATATTCAATAATCCAGGGTAAATCATCTAAATGTAACTGATTTATATTTACTGTTTCCATCTTTCCACCGTTAAATCATTCGTTACTATCACTGTTTCTTTTTCATCGGGATAAATATCTTTTGAACAATCTCTATCTGCTAAGACATCATTAAGTCCTGTTACCTCGGAGGTCATTATAACGGTTTCGTCAGTCTGCCCGATAACAACCGGTCTTAACTTTTTGGAGTCACAAACACAAAGCATTTGAGAATCCGGCAAAACCCCCAATATTGTATTTGGTCCATTAATTTCCAAATGGGATAATGATGCTTTTATTCTTAATAAAATATCTTTATCGGGTCTTTCAAGTATTTCTTCAAATGCCAAAGGCGTGATTGTATGCTTAAAATACTGTACCGGCCACTTTAATAACTTATTTATATAATGCAATGTATATAAAAAACACTGTGAATCAGATTCAAACCCGATATAACCTTTGTATAAAGACCTTTGGTAATCTCTGTTTTTTTCAAAGAAAGTATTTTCGCCGTTAGCAAGGATGGTATATCCGTCTAAGAAGAAAGGATGGGCTGCATAGCGAACAATATCATAGTTTGTATTCTGCCTGCACTGCGCAGTTATAACTTTTGCGCACAGTTCTTCATTCTCTTCCCATAAACCGAAATATGTTCCTATGTCTTTTGGACTGCCGATTTCTTTTAAAGTTAAAACATCCGGCCAAAATGAATACATATATCCTAAATTGTCTTTTTCAAGTTCACTTCTCAATAATAAACCCGTATCGACAAGAAGTTCTTCCTTTTCTTCGTCTGTAGCATACTTATGACTTTTGGGATATTGAAAAGCTTCAAAAATATAATTAGGCATAGGCTCTATTTTTAAACCCTTTTCATTATGAATTTCCGGTGCCCATTGAAGTACACGCGTAAACCCTAAATCATGAAGAATATCCTCTGCCCTTCTCGTTCCTTCTACAGTCGCCGCCATTGACAAAATAGGTAAATTTTTATATGCCCCGAAAATTCCCCCTAAATCTTGCATAACAAAAGCAAAGCCTGAATTGTCATGACCTTTTTGTTGAGATCTCATTAATTTTAAAGCTATCGACGGGTGTAAATATTTTTTTGATTTTATTGCGCCAATTCTACACATACCTAGTATTTTAGAAGCTTTATACCGAATATGTCAAGCAAAGTTTATTTTTGTAATTTTGTAATATTAAGTTATGTTAACAAACAAAACAAAAACACGCAATAATAAAAACAAAAAAAACTTTATATAAATGTGAGAAAAACGAAAGGAGGTTTTTAAAAAAGTTCAAAAAAACGAAGAGGCTCTGTTATGAGAAACAAAAAAAGTTAATCAGGCTATTTTAAGCGTAATGATTAAGAAAAAGTTTTTTTACTCTCTCTCTTAATATCCTCGTGTTTATTTGATGTTTGCAATCTCTGCAAACATTTTTTTTGCGTATTTGTCGGCATTTTAGGCAAATTATAAAAATTTATTTTAATAATTCATGATAATATAAATACAATAGGAAAATTTGGACATGACGGAAATAATTGAGAATAATTTAGTTGAAATAAAAAATCTGATATATGTTATCAGAGGACAAAAAGTAATGTTGGATAGTGATTTAGCTATGCTGTACGGAGTACAAACCAAGCGTTTAAATGAAGCAGTAAAACGTAACATTCAAAGATTTCCGCAACATTTCATGTTTGTATTGACAAAAGATGAGTGGCAAAATTTAAGGTCGCAATTTGCGACCTTTAAAAAAGATATAAGAAAATATATGCCTTTTGCATTTACTGAGCAAGGTGTGGCAATGCTTTCATCTGTATTAAATTCAGAAAAAGCTATACAAATAAATATTCAAATAATGGACACTTTTGTTAAAATGCGACAGCTTGCAATAGAACATAAAGATTTGCAAGAACAAATAGTTGAACTGAAAAACTATTTTATTCAGTATGCACAGGATAATAATGCAGAAATAGACAGAATTAACGAAGCAATAAACCTGTTACTTGACCGCACAAAGCCGCAAAAGATAGGATTTAAAACGGAGTAAAATTAACTCTTCTATTATTAATCTCTTAATATCCTCGTGTTTATTTGATGTTTGCAATCTCTGCAAACATTTTTTGGCGTGTTTATAGGGTAGGCTTGGTAATTGTTTTGACCTATTTAGCGGAATTTGATGTATATATACCTAATTTTAGTAATTTTGCAAAATGGCTGAATTGTAGTAATATTATGTAATGGTTAAATAAAAACGGTAATAATATATGAAAAAAGCAGAAATTATAAAAATATTTTCGGGAATAAAATCTACTAAATTTTTAGTAAACAGTGCTTTGATTGTTTCATTTGCATTAATTTTTACAGGAGTTTTGGTTTCAAAATATATCTTTTTTCAGACAATAGTTGATTCTGATAATACAAGTAAAGTAATGGTTGTTGCGCCTAAAGCAATAGAAGTTGTTGATAGGATTAAAACAGAAAAAAGAAAAACGGAAGTTGCTCAAAAGGTCAGCGAGGTGTATTCTCCTGCAGATGATGTATACATTAAAAATAATCTGAATCAATATATTGAAGAAATACAAAAGATTAGGAACAGTGAAATATCAGAAAAAGATAAACAACGGGATTTAGAGGTTATAATCGATGTTTCTGATTCTTATACAAAAAATTTCGTTGTTTCATATTTCTTAAAAGCTGATGAGAATTTATTAAATTCAGTCTTTGAAAATTCTAAAAAAACATTAACTGCTGTTTTAAATGAGGGTATTACCGAAAAAGATATAGAAGAAAACAGTCTTGTTAAAATTATAAGACGTAATGTGGAAACAAATACAACAAATAATCAATTGAAAATAATAACAGCACTTATTGAGCAGGTTATCGTGCCAAATATGATTGTAGATGAACAGGCAACCGAACTTGCAAGAAAAAATGCAATGGATATGATCGCTCCTATAAAAATTAAATTTAATAAGGGAGAAACTATAGTAAAAGTCGGAGAACCTATTACACAGATAAAAAAAGAAGCTTTGAGCATGGCGGGGTATAATATTCTAAGAATTAACTATGTTGGCATTCTGGGTATTTTATGCCTTGTGGGAATAGGAATATTTTCTGTAATATATTATTTTAAAAAATTTGAACCTAAATTTTTAGATAGGCGTCATTTGATTATATCAGCTGTAATGTCTTTATTTATGGCTGTTTTATCTGTGCTTTTGCCTCAAACCTGGTCGGTATTTATATTACCGTTCCCGTTTTTTACAATAATTCTTTCCGTATTTTTAAATCCGCGTACAGCATTTTTTATTACCGTAACTTTACTGACAATTATAACATTTTCACTCCAATTCTCTGCACTCGCGATGTCTGTTTTTATTTTATCGGTGATTGTATCTGTAATAAGCATGACATCAATCAAATATTCAAGAAGATTTGATTTAATAAAAGTCGGACTATATACATCAATAGCAATGGCAGTTATTATATTGTGCGTTTATTACGATTTAGGATTTGAAAAACTAATACAAGATATAGCCTCCGGAGTATTAAACGGATTCTTTTCTGGAGTTTTAGCCCTTGGAATGATACCTATATTTGAAAATACTTTTAAAATAATAACAATGTTCGGTCTGGCAGAACTCGGAGATTATAACCAGCCGCTGTTGAAAAAATTGCACGAGGCGGCTCCGGGGACATTTGAGCATAGTTTAAGGGTTTCTAATTTGACAGAATCAGCCGCAGAAGCAATTGGCGCAAACCCTATACTTGCAAGAGTCGGGGCACTTTACCATGATGTCGGCAAAATCGTAAGACCGTTATTTTTCGTTGAAAATCAAACCTATAGCGGAATAGAAAATCCCCATGAAAAATTAACTCCGCGTTCCAGTAAAATGGTTATAACATCACATACAAAAGATGGTATTACTCTTGCTAAAGAGTATCATATTCCTGAAATTATTCAAGATTTTATTCTTCAACACCATGGTGATTCGCTTGCCAGTTATTTCTATAATCAAGCCATTGCACAAGAAGGTGTGGAAAATGTTAAAGAAGAACAATTCCGTTATACAGGTCCTAAACCAAATACCAAAGAAACCGCAATACTTATGATTGCCGATGCGGTAGAATCTGCTTCAAGAACTCTTAAAGACCACTCTCAGGAAGAACTTGATGCACTGATTAATAAAATTATTCAAGACAGGTTAAATGATAATCAGCTTTCTGAAAGTCCGCTTACATTGAAAGATATTAAAACAATTGCCGCAACTCTCTCTCGAGTGCTCCGCTCTGTTTTCCACAAGAGGATAAAATATCAAGAAGCTATTGAAGATTTGCAAAATAAAGAAAATTTAAACGGGTAAAACATGCCAAAAATTAATGTTTTTATTGAAAATATATATGCTGACTTTAATTTGAATGATGTTTTAGTTCAAAATAACGCTATAAAAATAGCGAATTATATTTTTGATGATGAAAATATCATGTCAGAATCCTGCCTTGCAGGTTACAATTATAAAACTGTTGATTTTGATATAGTCTTTGTTAATAACGAAGAAATTCAAAGAATAAATAAAGAATACAGAAAAAAAGATTCGCCTACTGATGTAATTACTTTTGCAATGTTTGCAGATTCAAAGGAAGATGAGCGTTTTATTTTAGAAGGGAGTATAAGTCTTGGAGAAATTATTGTTTCTTTAGACAAAATTAAAGAACAATCTGAAGAAAATTTCGTCAGTTTTAATGATGAACTTTATTTCATCATTTCTCATGGAATATTGCATTTACTCGGGTTTGACCATTTAACACAACAAGATTACGAGTTTATGGTTGAAACCCAAAATAAAGCAAAGGCGGTTATTAATGACAAAATTTAAATCTTCCGGAATTATTGAAAGTATTTCCAATGCAATCCGCGGTTTAAAACTCGCTGTTTTCTCTCAAAGAAACTTTGTTCTTGAACTTCTTGTTTCGATTTTCGTAATTATACTGGCGCTTATTTTAAAATTTACCGTTACAGATATGTGCATTGTTCTAATTATGTGCCTGCTTGTACTTTCATTTGAACTTATGAATTCTGTTATAGAATTTACACTTGATGCCATTTACAAAAATAATTATTCAAAACTGGTAGAAATGGCAAAAGATATGTCAGCAGGCATGGTGCTTCTTGTTTCTTTTACAAGTGTAGTAATCGGTATTATTTTATTTTCATCATACATTATTAAACTGATATCCGCCAAAGTATAACCGGCTTTACTGATAATACCTGTATATAAGCATATAGTATGACAAAACGAGATAATCTTGCCTATAACGCAGTGAATAGCAATGTTAACAGTTTTATCTTAAATTTTGTTCAGACGGATTAATTATTATTTTTTTTTAAATTAATAAGTTCACTGACTAAAACAGGATCCCATTTACTGCCGGATTCAGACTGTATTACATCAAGAGCTTGTTCTTTACTGAAAGCCTGCCGATAAGAACGTTCAGATGTCATAGCGCAATAAGCGTCTGCAAGCGCAACAATTCTTGAACCTAATGGTATACTTTGTCCTTTTAATCCTTCCGGCTCACCTCTGCCGTCCCAACGTTCCTTATGATAGTTTATATAAGGAACAACTTCTGATAAGAAATTTATACTCATTAGTATACTTACACCGACATTCGGATGATTTTGAAGCTGTTTCCAGTCTTCTTTTGAAAGTTTTTCTTTTTTATTGAATAATTCTTCCGGTAATGTTATTTTCCCTATATTTCTAAGCAATGCGGCATAATAAATTAAATCTTTTGTTTTTTCATTAAGCCCCAGTGATTCTGATATTTCGCGTGCCAAATCAGCTACCTTATGAGAATGATTATTTTGAAAATTACTTTTTGCATCTACCGCTCTGGCAAGATTTTCTACAAAATATTGCTGTTCCATACTAAGATCACCTATTAAAGCGGTTAATTGTGCTCTTTGGTTTTGCAGACAAGAAACGGAAATATTATCTTGATTTATAAGATTATTTGTTGCTTCCGTTAGTTTTTCAAGCGACATAGAAGCGGCAAAAAGTCTTGCGGTTACACTTAATAACTCAATAAACTCTTTTGAAAGTTTTTTCTTTTTGTAATTTTGTACGACAATTACCCCGATTTTCTCGTCATTAATTTTCATTGGAACGGCAAGATAGTATTTAACTTTATCCTCGTTAAGAATTAAAATTTGTTTAAAGCTGCTATGTGTATTACAGTCTTTAATTTCAGTTTTTTGCCCCGATAAAAATGTTTCAGATACGCAGCTTTCATCATTAAAATCATATCCTATTTCAGAATCAGCTATATCTTCATTTAAATTTAAAGAAGACCCCGTTAACAGTAAATCATGATTTTTAGGATTATTTATACCGGTTACTATTTCTTTTGATAGGAATATATGGCATGCATCCGTATCAGTCATTTGTTTTATAGTTTTTGCGATTGCATTATAAATAACATAGTCTTCTTTACTGCTAAACCCGAGAATTTTAAGTGTGTTATCAATTGAATATATAGAAATAAGTTCTTTTAATTGCTCTTTAAGTCTTTGAGTTTTATCAACATTTTTTTTGCTTATTTTCTGAACCAATTCATCTGATATAAGGTGTTCAGCAAGAAAATCACCCAAATTAAGTGCAAAAATTTCTTCAAGCGGATCAGTTTCTAAAGAAATTTCACTTCTCGCAAAAACAGAAACATTTTTATTATCTTTTTTCTTTTCGGTCATTTATTATCCTTGTCCATATTCTAAGAATACATTCCAAATACTACTACCATTATATTGGATATTTAAATTTTATGCAAAATCATATTAATATATATATCGGCAATTATAACTTAAACTTTAGTCTTTTTTACAAAATTTCATACTTATGTATGAGAAATAAAAGTTGTATGGTACAAAAAATTGCCCCTTGAACTACTCGTCATTGTTGGACAAGTATGCAGAACTGATAAATTGAGTATAAATATTCAACACGCAAGCGTCTTTGCGAACGATAGCAAAATCTAGTCCTAGATATGGCAGAGATTGCCGCGAAAATCAAAGATTTTCTCGCAATGACAGGCAAAAGATTGCCGCGAGCTTTCTTGGTTGCTCGCGATAGCCTCGCAGACAGGGTCACACACATCACCTTCGATTCTGTGGTTCCCTTTGTCAAACGGCGTTTCGGTCGGGGCTTCTTCATCCCCGCCCTTCAGCCTCTGCAATCCGCTAAAAACCTCGCGGAATCTTACCTTACAAATTGCATTCAATCCATTTAAGCATTGATTTAAGAGCATTTGCTCTGTGAGAGATAGAATTTTTTACACTTTGCGGAAGCTGTGCCATTGTTTGATTATATTCCGGAATGAAAAATATAGGGTCATAACCAAAGCCGTTGCCACCTTTAGGTTCGTCATCAATATATCCGTATATTTTGCCTGTTTCCGTGTGGATTATTTCTCCTTTTGGATTAACTAAGGTCATGGCGCATATAAAATGAGCAGTGCGGTACTCATAAGGAACATTTTTTAGTTCCTCCAATAATTTATTTATTTTCGCTTTTTGGTCAGCTGCATATCTTGCGGAATAAATTCCCGGTCTGCCTTCAAGCGCGTCTGTGCATAAACCTGAATCATCAGCAAGACAATATTCTCCGGTTATTTTTGCGGCTTCCTTTGCCTTTATAATTGAATTTTCTTGAAATGTTTTTCCGTTTTCTTCCGGATTGAAATCCTGATTAATTATATTAAATTGAATGTTCATATTAGAATTTATCAGATTTATTTCTTCTAATTTGTGAGGATTTGTTGTAGCAAGAATTATTTTTGTCATGGTTTATTTCCCAAATCTTCTTATTCGTGAGGCGAATTCAAGTATTGCTTTAATAAATTCAGATTTATCAAAATCAGGCCAAAAAACATCTGTTACATATATTTCCGTATATGCACACTGCCATAAAAGATAATTGCTTATTCTTTTTTCTCCTCCCGTTCTAATTAATAATTCAGGGTCGGGAATGTTTGATGTATATAAGTTTGAACTTATCAAGTTTTCATTTATATCTGAAATACTTATTTCTTTATTCAAAACCTGAGTACATATATTTTTAACAGCATTCGTAATTTCCGCCCTTGCACCGTAATTAAATGCAATTTGCAGATACAGCTTGTTGTAGTTTTTTGTTTCATCTTCACAGTTATGAATAACGGCTTTTAAATTTTGTCCTAAATCATTTTTGTTACCTAAAAAACTGACTTTTATTTCATTTTTATGAAAATCAAAAATTTGTTCTTTTATAGTATTTGCAAGAAGCGACATTAAAAAATTGACTTCTTCCGTATCTCTTTTCCAATTTTCCGTAGAAAATGCATAAACGGTCAAATATTTAATATTGAACTCAATACAATATTCAATAAGCTTTTTTAAGGAGTCAACCCCTTTTTTATGACCGGCAGCGGAG
>JAJQFK010000033.1 GCA_021201175.1 Candidatus Gastranaerophilales bacterium
TCATTTAATGATTATATGTTAGTTTGACAGTCTCTTTCAAAGATGTTATTAAAATCCATTTATTTATGTTATAATCTATATATAAATAGATTAATGTATATTTAAAGCGAGGCAGTTAATGAAACAAGGATTTACACTCTCCGAGGTTTTGATTACTCTTGTTATTATCGGAATTATTGCAACCGTAACAGTGCCGACTCTTATGGCAAATTACAGGAAACAAGAAGCTTCTTCAAGAATAAAAAAATTCTATGCAATGCTGAAAAACGCTTCAACCCGCGCAAAAGCTGACGGTAAGGATTGGACATACTGGGCGGAAAGTGCTTCTTCAGCGGAAGATAGTTCTACAGAAACTGTCGAACAGTTTGGGGAAGAATATTTATTCCCGTATTTAAATTATTCATCTACTAAAAAAAGGAGTGGTAACTCCCTTTATGTTTATTTAACAGACGGTACATATTTTTATTTTAGAAAAGGAAGTTGTATTGATTTTATAGTAGATGTAAATGGGGAAAAATCTCCAAACTATGAAGGCAGAGATATGTTCAGATTTTTATATTGTCCGGATAGTAGTAATAGTTGGAAAGCTTCAGGTACTGTTATTCCATATATAAAGGCAGTCACAACAACGAGGGAAGAAGCTTTAAATCTTTGCAAAAATGATGGTAAATATTGTACAGGACTATTATCTTTTGATAATTGGGAATTTAAAGATGATTATCCGTATTCAATATAATCAGCAGATGAAAAGCTAGTGTTTAAAATACAAAGTTGGACTTCCAAGTTGGGCTTTCTGAAACCCCAACTTACTACTAAACCCGTCTTTGCGAAATTTTCTCGGACAAAATAAGCCCTGCACAAATATGATTTTGTTACCTGTGAAATCTCCACAGGTGGGTAAGTGCCTTTACAAATCCGTTTCCTGCTTCAAGGCAGGTCTACTGCATTGTTTCAGAGTCTTCTTCCCCTATTAATCAAGATGTAGGAACAAAATAAATACCTGTACAGAGCATTTATATTATAGCATAATTTTTATATATAATCCTGCTTAATAATTTGTCCGAAAAAATTTTGCGATAAGCGGATTTTCCGTAGAGTGAACTGAGCCCCAAAAAGTGGACAATCTACACGAAAAGTCGTCAAGACCAAGGTTGGGTAAGTCTCTGTCCCTTTTCGTATTCTAAAAAAGAAAAAATCACTAAGCAAGGTTGGGCTTTCAGCCCAACAAAAATTTTTATTGTAATACTAAATTAAATTATAAACGTGTTCTTATACAAAATAGCAGCCGAAAAACGCAAGCAGCACTAGATTATACTTATAAATTAATAGAATTTAACTGACAAAAAGTTTTGAATCCTGATAGTTTTTGCGCTGCAAGTTCTATTAAGTTATTTATTTGCAGCTCTTTTGCGGATTTGAGTGCTTTATCATACATTTCTGCCGATAGCTTTACATAATCCCTCGAATAATTTTTATTTGTTCTCATGAAAGCTTCAAGATAGCTTCCGTAAAAAATGTAAAGTTCTATAATCTGGTATTTTAAATCAAACTGTTTTGCCAGCATAACCGCCTTTTCAATATACATTTTTGCAGAAGAAAAATCTTCTTTTCTTAAATATATTTCTGCAATAAATTTCTGGAAATATATAATAAAGAAATAGTTATTTATCTTTGGACTCTGTGCTATTTCTAACGCTCTTTGAGCTGTATTTAAAGCTTTATCGTAATCACCTGATTCTGTATTCAATTTTACAATCAAAGCCCACGCAAGAAGTGCACCTATTGCTACTTTTTCTTTGGCGAAATATGTTATTTCTTCCTGATATATTTCAAGCGCTTTTTTAATGTTGCCATCTTCTTTAATTACATAACCTAAAATTAATTTGACAATATTTTTAATAAAATGCTCGTTTATATTATTGGCAAAAGCCGCTAATTCAAATAAATCTCCTTTTAAATCTTCAAACTGACCGGATAAAACTCTGTTTATTATATTGAGAAAATTCCATTGCGCAAGAAGTTTCGGTTCCATGTTTTTGGATTTATATTTTTCCGAAATAATGTTTAATAACTCATTCGATTTAGCTATCTGCCCAATAACAGTATTTGCGAAAGCTTCAATTAAATCAATACGGGTATTGTTAATAAAGTTATTATATTCATATTTTTCACAAAACTGTCTAAGTTCTGTAATAGTATTAAATATTTCATTATTCCCCTGTTGTCCGTATGCCATTGCAAGAACCAGATTTGAAGTAAACCACGCATTAATTACTAAAGATTTATATTCCATGGTTATTTCTAATGAAATAAGCCCCTTGTTGAGTTCCGGGAGTATTTCTTCTTTAACCAGATTTACAATTTGTTCACTGTTACCTATATTGAATAAAGCATTGAGTTTCCTCGTTTTTATTAATGCAATTTCTAAATCCGAAACATCGGAATCCACACCTTTTATAGCTGCAATAACGGCATTGCATGCTTCATTTGCCCCGAAATAATTTCCGGTTAAATAACAGCTTTTTATGAAGTAGCCGGATAAATCTATCACTTTTTGTGTATTATTTGCTTTTATATCGGCATCTAAAACATTTGAAAGATAAGTAATAGCCTCAACCGGTGATTTTTCACATAAAAGCTTTCCTATTTTTTCATAAATTTGAGCTTTTTCTTCTTCTTTATCTTCTGCTTTTTGTTCTTCAATTAATTTTAGACATTGCTTCTGTGCAATAATATAAAGATTGGTATCTCCAAGCTTTGCACTGATACTTGCGGTTTCCTGCCAGATGATATATTCTTCATCTTTATTTAATGCCTCCGTGCAGGATATTAATTTTTGCAAATTGCTTGAAAGGGTTAACGGACGCAGAGTATAATACAATCTTTGAGAATTTTCTTTATACAGTAAATCCTTTTGTGCTTCTTTGTAGATTAATTTCCACAATGTAAGACTTTTAAATTCATAAGTATATTTATCCACAGGAGTAATAAATAAT
>JAJQFK010000079.1 GCA_021201175.1 Candidatus Gastranaerophilales bacterium
ATATTTTATAAGCTTGACAAATATAAATCTATTAACTATACTTAACGTTTGATAGATATATATAACAAATACATTGTTTATAAAACAAAAATATAAGGAAAGTTTATCATGTTGAAATTGAAAAGTTTCACTTTAGCAGAACTATTAATAGTCATTGTTATCATTGGAGTAATTGCTGTAATTACAATTTCAGTAATTAATAATATTTTTAATGAATCTGAAAAGAGTGCCAAAGTAAAAAAAGTATATTCTACATTCTCAAACGCAATGACTTTTATAAAATTGAAAAGCGGATATCGTAGAATTGCTTTAAATAACAGTATAGAATCAATGCAAAAATGGTATGAAACATATTTAGGAACACGACTAATTACAACAAAAGTATGTTATGAGGAAAGCGGCTGTTGGAATGATAATTATATAAAGGGATATAACGGTAAGGTTTTAAGCGGTTTAGGAACAAATGATAGTACAGGACTTGGAACAAATAATATTACAGCAATATTGAGTGATGGAACACTTATTAGTATTGATGATTATTCATCAGATCAAATGGAGCAAATATTTGGAGTAGACTCCGGAGAAGAATCTGGTATTGGAATCTTTTTTGATATAAATGGCGCAAAAGAGCCCAATACATTAGGCAAAGATATTTTTGTAATAGTCTTTACGTACTCTAAAGGAATAGTACCAGCCTACAAAGATAAGGATATTAATACTGTAAATTCAAATTGCTCTTCTTCCGGAACAGGCATTTCATGTATCAGGAAGTATTTAAATTAAGTGTACATACAAAAAACAAGAAAAAGATTTTTTGCTTATACATCTTATATTAAATCGGGTTTTCTTGTTTAGCAGCATTTGTCCACAATCCGTGGATATTACACAGTTCTCTGGCTGTGAAGCTATCATAGCTGCAATTATTTTTAAGTTCCATATTCGGTTCTTCTCCGGGGGTAAGATATTTTCGTTTTAAATATCTCTTATCAGGAGAAATTGCTTCTATGAACATTATGTAATGTTCCTTTAACATAGGATGAATGATTGAACCGATTCTAATTAATTTATCCTGCCCCTGCATTATAATGATAGGTACATGTTTTTCCTGAATCATTTCTTCATCTTCGTACTTCTCCGGCAGCAATTCCATAGGAACAGAACAGCAAACTAATTGCCCCGCTCCGGGATTTATAATTTCAATAATATTACCGCAAACATTACATTTATAAAGCTGCATAAGTTCAGACATATTAATCTCCTTTTGCTTATATTACGAAAATTATATTATTAACTCAAAGTTATTTAATTGCCTGAATGTCTAATTCAAATTTTAAGTCTAAAGGGTAATAAAATTATTGGCAAAAGAATATTTCTGTAATAGACTAAAAATATGAAATATATTGAGAATGTAAGAAATTTTTGTATAATTGCACATATTGACCACGGTAAATCTACTCTGGCAGACAGATTGCTTGAAAAAACCGGAACTATTGCACAAAGAGATATGCAAGACCAGCTCTTAGATACTATGGATATAGAACGAGAACGCGGAATAACAATAAAACTGAACGCCGCAAGAATGAACTATAAATCCAAAAACGGCAAAGAATATATTTTAAATTTGATAGATACTCCGGGGCACGTTGATTTTTGTTACGAAGTATCACGTTCTCTTGCCGCATGCGAAGGCGCATTATTGATTGTTGATGCCACGCAGGGAGTAGAAGCTCAAACACTTTCTAATGTTTACTTAGCAGCAGAACAAAATTTAGAAATAATTCCTATAATAAATAAAATAGACCTCCCTTCGGCGGATGTTGAAAGGGTGCGCAAAGAAATAGAAGAAGTTTTAGGTATAGACGCTTCAATGGCAATACCGGTAAGCGCAAAGGAAGGTACCGGAATTGAAGAAGTGCTTGAAGCAATTGTAGATTTTGTTCCGCCTCCGGCTGATACATCCGATAAGCCTTTAAGAGCCTTGGTTTTTGACAGCGCTTATGACCAATATCTGGGCACACTGTGCTTTTTCAAAGTTGTTGACGGCAGTATAAAACTGGGCGATAAAATCAAATTTATGGCTTCAAAAAAAGAATATGAAATAACTGAACTCGGTTATTTAAACCCGCACAGAATTCCCGTAAAAGAACTAAAGACCGGAGATGTCGGCTATATGGGCTGTTCAATAAAAGAAGTAACCAGATTTGTAGGCGATACAATTACTCATGTGGAAAATGGCGCCGATGAACCTTTAGCGGGATATAAAGAAGCATTGCCCATGGTCTTTTCCGGACTTTATCCCGTAGATAATGACCAGTATCAGGATTTAAAAGAGGCACTTGAAAAACTAAAACTGAACGATTCAAGTATTACGTTTGAACCCGAAACTTCATCCGCACTCGGATTCGGTTTCAGGTGCGGTTTTTTAGGTATGCTTCACATGGAAATAGCACAGGAACGTCTGGAGCGTGAATATAATCTTTCACTCGTTACAACAGCGCCGAGCGTAATCTATAAAGTCCACAAAACAAACGGAGAAATTATAGAGATTGATAATCCTGCAAACCTTCCCGATGCTCAATATCGTGATTACATAGAAGAACCCTACGTTAAAACAACAATAATTACTCCGAATGAATATGTCGGGTTATTAATGGAACTGGCTCAATCTAAACGCGGAATATTTCAAAATATGACATATCTTGATAAAATCAGAGTGTCGCTGCATTATGAAATACCTTTAAGTGAAGTAATTACAGATTTTTACGACCAATTAAAATCACGTTCAAAAGGTTATGCGAGTCTTGATTATGAATTTAGCGATTATAAACGTTCTGAGCTGGTAAAACTTGACGTATTATTAGCCGGAGAAATTGTTGACGCTCTCAGCGCAATTGTTCATAAAGACAGTGCATTTTATGTAGGTCAAAAATTAACATCAAAACTAAAAGATATAATTCCGAGACAAATGTTTGAGGTAGCTATTCAAGCGGCTGTGGGCGGAAGAATAATAGCAAGAACGAATATAAAAGCTTTAAGAAAAAGTGTTTTAGATAAATGTTACGGCGGAGATATTTCAAGAAAAAGAAAATTGCTTGAAAAGCAAAAACGCGGTAAAAAGAGAATGAAAGCGGTAGGACGTGTAGAGGTTCCGCAAGAAGCCTTTATGGCGGTTTTGAGTTTAAATGAAGATTAAAGGAGGCACTAATGGCGCTTGATACAGCATTGGTAATGATTTTAGCAGGAGGCGAAGGCAAAAGATTATATCCGCTTACCCGCGACAGAGCAAAACCGGCTGTTCCTTTCGGAGGAAGATACAGAATTATTGATTTCGTTATTAATAATTTTATTAATTCGGGATTTTATAAAATAAAAATTCTTACACAATATAAATCTGACTCTCTTAATCAGCATATTGCCAGAAGCTGGCCGGTATCTCCTATATTGGGTCAATATATAGATTTAGTTCCTGCACAAATGAGAACAAACGGCAACTGGTATCAAGGTACGGCAGATGCTGTTTATCAAAATATAACACATATTCATGATGAAAATCCGAAACACGTTTGTGTATTTGGCGGCGACCACATATACAGAATGGACGTATCTCAAATGATGAGATTTCATAAGAAAAAAGAAGCGGCATTAACGATTTCCGCAATTCCTATCCCTATATCACAAGCAGGTGAATTCGGGATTATAGAGGTAGATGACGAATGGAAATTAACAGGATTTCAGGAAAAACCAAAATCAACACCTAAATCTATTCCGGGACGTCCTGATATGTGTCTTGCTTCTATGGGAAATTATATTTTTGAATCGCAAGATTTAGTGCGAGAGGTGGAGGAGGATTCAAAAAATTCCGAATCTAACCATGATTTTGGAAAAAATATTATCCCGAAAATGCTGAAAGAAGGAAAAAAAGTATATATATACGATTTTTCTCAAAATGAATATACAGGTATGACAGAATCAGAACGCGGATATTGGAGAGATGTCGGAAGTATTGACAGCTACTGGCAGGCAAATATGGATTTACTGGACTATGATCCTGAATTAAATCTATATTGCACGGATTGGCCTTTAAGAACATACAATTACAATCTTCCGCCGGCAAAATTTCTTCGGGAAGAAGCGGAAAGAGTCGGTATGGCAACAAATTCAATGGTATCAGAGGGCTGCGTTATTTCAGGCGGGAGTATATCTAGATGTATACTTTCTCCACAGGTAAGAATTAACAGCTTTGCTAATGTTACGGATTCTATTTTAATGGAAAATGTAAATGTCGGAAGATATTCTGAAATAAAAAAAGCGATAATAGATAAAAATGTTGACATTCCTCCGTATACAAAAATCGGATTTAACAAAGAAGAAGACAAAGCACGCGGATTTGTTATATCATTAGGAGGAGTAACAGTAGTACCTAAAGGAGCTAAATTATGAAGAAAAAATTTTTTATAGGTTTATTTATAGCAGCCGCAATAGGTTTATTTGTTTTTGCGGCAATAGTTTTAAAGCCTGATGACAAAAAACCCGTGCAACAAAATCTAAATGCGCCGATAGAAATACCTGACACCGGTATTATTACTATTCAAGAAGCAGAATCTACTGATAAACCCATAGTCGCAATGTTTTACGTAGATTGGTGTACTTATTGCAGAAGATTCATGCCTGTTTTTGGAGAATTTGCAAAATCCTATAAAGACAAATATACTTTTGCTGTAGTAAACTGTGACTATCTCGAAAATGAAAAAATTATTAAAGATTTTCATATAATGGGGTATCCTTCATTATTCGTTATAGATAACCAACTGGAACACAGTTTCGGATTAAATCCGGCAGGTCTTATGGATAAAGCCGTAATGAAAAAAGAATTGAATGACTACTTAAAATTGAGGGATAAATTTTTTGTAAATTCATTACAAAATTCTTGACAAAAAATATTTTTAGAATCATAATAGTCCATAATCAGACGGTATGTTTTTGGACTAATTTGGGGATATACACGTGGATGAGCTGAAACTTAAAGAACAATCTGAGAAATTGCGTGAATTTCATAGAGAAATCACCAATTTTTACTGCGAATTTGCAAAATCCTTTGGATTAACCTATGCGAGTTTGGGTGTTTTATGCATTATCGGCAAAAAAAAAGCTGCAACCCAAAAGGCTGTTTCGGAATATATAGGATTGCCCAAGCAGACTATTAACGCAATAATAAAAGGATTTCAAAAGTCAGGATTCATTGAAACGCTTGTCGAATCAAATAAAGATAAAAGAAACAAAGAAATAATATTGAGCCAAAGCGGACAGGAGTTAGCCGATAAGGTGTTTTCTCTGATAAATAAAATAGACTACACAGCTCTTGGATGTATTGGAGAAGAAAAAAGAAACATACTGATTGAGGCAGTGGAAATATATAAAAATAATTTAAGAATGATATAGATAAATAGAGGATATAAAATGAGCTACTTAAACAATAAAAAAGCACAAGTGATAACTTTTTTAATAGCATTTATACTTGGGGCAATTGCATTGCAGCAATGGTCTAGTTATAAAAGCGGGCAAGAGCAGCAAGAATCAATGAGTAAGGCAAAAGAAGTACAAACAATGTCCCCTGAAATAAGAGAGATTTATTCACAATCAGAATCAGCAGGAAGAATAGAAGCAAAATACTCCGTTGATGTTGTTGCAAGAATTAACGGCTGGCTGCAAAAAAGATTTTTTGATGAAGGTGCAATGATAAAAAAAGGACAAACATTATTTTTAATTGAACCCGATGAATATCAAATAGCAGTTAGTAACGCAGCAGCAGCAGTAAGACAGAATGAAGCAACGCTCATAAATGCGGAAAAAGAACTTGTAAGAGCGCAAGAACTTGTTAAAAATGATTATGTAAGTAAATCATATTATGATGAAGCACTGGCTACAAGAGATAAAAGCAAAGCAGCATTAGATGCGGCTAAAGCACAGCTGGCTAATGCTAAATTAAATTTAGGCTACACTAAAATCACATCCCCTATTGACGGAAAAATCGGTAAAATTATTATAACGGAAGGAAACCTTGTAAATACATCATCAGGTGCGCTGGCAAGAATAGTAAGTTTAAATCCGATTTATGTATATTTTAATCTTAAAAGCAGTGAGTTTTTAAAATTCAGAAAAGCTGACTCATCTGCCGATTTCAGCAATATGAATGTTCAAATTCAACTGGCAGACGGAAGCATATATTCTGAAAAAGGAGTTATAGAATTTGTTGATAACGAAATTGACCAGACAACAGGTACTATAAGCTTGAGAGCAACATTTAAAAATGATGACGGATTATTAGTTCCGGGAGATTTTGTAAAAGTAATGGTTAAATCAGAATCACCGCGCACTGTTATGCTTATTCCGCAAGCAGCTGCTTTAAATGACTCCGAAGGTTATTATGTTTGGGGTATAGAAGACAGCAAGGCTGTAAGAAAAAACATCAAAGTATCAGATGAAATTGATAAAAACTGGATTGTTGAGGACGGGCTTGAATTAGATGATGTAATCGTGGCAAAAGGAGTACAAAGTGTAAACAGAGCCGGTCAGACAGTAAATGCACAACCTTTGAATACACAAGCACAAGAAACAACGACACAAGAAGAATAATTGAGAGAATAAACAAATGGAAGATAACAAAAAAAAGAAAAACGACTTATATTTCTTTATAACAAAACCTCGTTTCGCAATGGTTATATCAATATTTATAACCCTTATAGGATTAGTTTCAATGTTCAGTTTGCAATTGGAAAAATATCCTAACATTACACCGCCGCAGGTATCAGTAAGAGCATCATATCCCGGAGCAAGTGCGGCTGTTATAGAATCCTCTGTTGCTTCAATCTTGGAATCCCAAATAAACGGTGTTGAAAATATGCTTTATATGTCATCAACTTCTTATGATGAATCATATTCATTAAGCATATATTTTAAAGTCGGCACAAACAAAGATATAAATCTGGTTAATGTACAAAATAGAATACAGCAGGTGCAAGCATTATTACCGGAAGATGTTACTCGTTTGGGTATAACAGCAAAAAACCAGGTATCAGGTGCCGGCGCTTGTATTTTGAATCTGGAATCTACAGATGGTTTAAAAGATCAATTATATTTAACAAACTATGCAACTATATATATCAAAGATGAAATATCACGTTTAGACGGTGTCGGTGAAGTAAATGTATACGGTGCCGGCGACTATAGTATGAGAGTCTGGCTTGACCCTCAGAAAATGGCAAACTTAAATGTATCAGTTTCTGAAGTTCAATCAGCAATAAACACCCAAAATATTCAAGTTTCCTCAGGGGCATTAGGAGCATTGCCAAGTAAAACAAATCAAACATTAAGAATGACTTTAATGACCAAAGGACGTCTGCTTGAACCGGAAGAATTTGAAGAAATAATAATAAGAGCAAATAAAGACGGCTCTAACATAAGATTAAAAGATATAGCAAGAGTTGAACTGGGGGCATATTCTTATGACAGACTTGGTATAATAGACGGTAAGCCGGCTGTAATAATTCAGGTTGTTCCTTTGCCGGATGCTAATACTATTAGTATTGTTAATCTTGTAAATGAAAAAATTAAAAGCTTAAATACTTCACTTGAAAAAGAAAATATGGAAGTTAAAATGATGCACGATGAATCTAAGTTTATTCGTGAATCAATGAAAGAAGTTGTATTTACAATTTTATTAACTTCATTAATCGTAATTCTGGTAATATTCGTATTCTTAGGTGATTGGAGAGCAACATTAGTTCCGTGTGTAACAATTCCTGTGTCACTGGTAGGTACCTTTGCCGCCTTGCCGGTATTTGGTATGTCAATTAACTTGCTGACGCTGTTTGCGATGGTGCTGGCGGTGGCGGTTGTTGTAGATGACGCTATTGTTGTTATAGAAAACGTTAAGCGTCACTTAGAGGACGGTAAAACACCTATTGAAGCTACGCAATTAACTATGCAGGAAGTAGGAGGCGCATTAGTTGCCATGGCAATGGTTCTTATGGCGGTATTTGTTCCGGTATCATTCATTTCAGGGTTATCAGGATTGATGTACAGACAATTCGCCGTATGTATTGCCGTATCTATTGCCTTATCAGCGGTATGTGCATTAACATTATCACCTGCTATGTGTTCAATAATATTAAGAGCAGAAGATCCAAACAGAAAACCGAGCAACTTTGTTACTGCTTTTATTAAAAAAGTATTTACAGCTTTTGATGAAAAATTTGATAAAGCTACTAAATGGTACTTAGAAGTAGTAAAAATGTTTGTTTATAATAAAAAATTAACAATAACATTATATGTTTCCTTCCTGCTTTTAATGGGATTTTTATTCAAAATAATACCAACAGGTTTTATTCCGGATGAAGATCAGGCGGTATTAATGGCACAGATTGTACTTCCGGCAGGTTCTGCTTTAAATAAAACACAGGAAGTTCTTGAAAAACTTACAAAATCCATTGAAGATATAGATGGAGTTGTAAAAGAAAGAATTATCGTATTTGCGGGAATGGGACCTGTAAATCAGGCATTTTGTGTTGTTCCTCTTGACGATTGGGATGAAAGAAAAGTATATCCGTGGGATTGGGTAAAAAGAAAATTACAGGGACGCCCTACGGATTTGTCGCATAACGGCATTTTAAAAGAAATAAGAAGTCGTGCAGCGTTAATTAATGAAGCTTCTATAGCTGTATTCTCACCTCCTGCTATATCAGGTATGAGTATGTTAGGCGGATTTGAATTCCAAATGCTTTCAAAAGGCGAATATTCGTTTCAGGAAATAGAACAATTTGCAAATCAATTAACCGCAGCGGCAAATTCAGATCCGGACTTAACCAGTGTTTATACAACATATCAGGCAAATGTTCCTCAATACAGATTAAATATCAACTATGAAAAAGTATTGTCGCAAAATGTTGATATTCAAGAACTTTATTCAACTTTATCTTCAACTTTAGGGTCATATTATGTAAATGACTTTAATAAATTAGGTCGTGTATTTAAAGTACAGCTTCAAGCCGAAGATAATTTCAGAAATAAAGCAACAGACCTTGAAAATATATATGTTAAAAACTTAAACGGTCAAATGGTTCCGTTAATGACCATGATTAGTTTAGAACAAACAGTGGGCGCTGCTTCTATTACAAGATTTAATCAATACCGCTCAGTACAATACTCCGGTCAGCCGTCAAGCGGTAAAAGTTCAGGTGAAGCAATGAAAGCAATGGAAGCTGTTTCGCTTAAAACACTTCCGAACGATGTAGGTTATGACTGGTCAGGTACATCATTGCAGGAAAGAGAATCATCGGGTCAAACCGGTATAGTTATTGCACTGGCATTAACCTTCGTATACTTATTCCTTGTTGCGTTATATGAAAGTTGGTCAATACCTGTTGCAGTACTATTAATTGCTCCTGTTGCAGCCCTTGGTGCTTTGGTTTTCCAGATGATGTTAGGTCAATCATTTGACTTATATTCACAGGTGGGTATGATAGCATTAATAGGTATTGCTGCAAAACAATCAATATTGATTGTCGAATTTGCAAAAGATTTGCATGAAAAAGGCATGGGTATTGAAGAAGCGGCTATCGAAGCGGCAAGAATAAGATTCAGAGCTATTATGATGACGGCACTTGCATTTGTATTCGGTGTACTTCCGATGGTATTTGCAACAGGTGCAGGCGCACAGAGTAGAGTTTCAGTCGGTTCTACCGTATTTGGAGGTATGACAGCCGCCGCTACTATCGGTACAATATTAACACCTGTTTTCTATGTAATTGTTCAATCTTTTGTTGAAAATAGAACAAAGAAAAAACAAGAAAAACAAGTCAATTAAAACATTAAAGAGTGGAGTATAAAAATGAAGAAGATATTATTTACATTTATAGTGTTATTATTAGCAAGTCCTGCATTTGCAAATGACAGACCATATAGAGATATGCCTTACAATGAACAGCCTCCGGCAATAGAGCAAACTCGTTCATCAGAATACGGGCATTCGCGTCATCATGAATCATGGTGGGACAAACTAAGAAGATGGTTTTTTAGACACGATAAAAACAATAGGGCAAGAGAAAGAGAAGCAGTTAATCCTTCAAAGGCGGGAAGATGAAAAAGAAGTTATTTATATTATTATTTTTATTAGCGGCAAGTCCTGTTTTTGCTGATGAAAATCCTTTTAGAGATGATGTTATTAATGCTAATACAACATCTTTGAAACAGAGTGAAATAAATTCCGATACTGTTGTTAGTTCAAATAAAACAGGATTTTTCAAAAAGATATTTTCAAAATCAAACAAAAATACAAAAGCAGATAAGAAATCCAAAAAAGCTACAAAAAAATCTGTAAAAACAGAGCAAACAGCACAAACTTCACAAAATGAAGAACCTGCCGTAAATAATGACAGTAATACAAAAGTATTAACAGATACAGCTTACCACGGCGGTATAAATACAAATAAAATTATTGAAGTAAATGATTGTGTTAAAATCGCATTAGAACATCATCCGGCTATTCATGCCGCAATGAGCAATGCGGAAGTATACAAAAGTAAAATAGCACAAGCATGGGCAAACTATTTTCCTACGCTTTCAGCGGGAATAAGTTATTCAAGAAACGATATGCAAATAACAAATGTTGCAACTTCTGCTCAAAAGTATGATATGTTTTACACTCCGACTGTATCGGGTAATTTGCTTTTATTTGACTTTGGTAAAACAAAAGCTCAGGCAGATATTGCAAAAAGAACATACGAATCTGCGGAATATAGCCTTCAAACCAGTATTAACACAGTAATTTACAATGTTAAACAATCATATTACAATTTACTGTTTGCGCAACAACAGGTAAGAGTATATGAGGACACGGTAAAAGACTACGAATTACACTTAGAACAGGCAAAAGCATATTATAATATAGGTACAAAGCCCAAAATAGATGTCTTAACCGCTGAATATAACCTTGGAAAAGCAAAGCTGAATTTAATTCAAGCAAATAATACAATGAAAATTGCCTATGTACAGTTAAGTAATGCAATGGGCATGCCTGATTATTCAGATTATGATGTTACAGATAACTTGACAACAAAAGCATACAGCATAAATGTAGATGACGCAGTAAATACGGCATTTGATACAAGTCCGGAGCTTCTTGCCGCAAAGAAAAAAGCTGATGCGTCCGAGATTTTAGTGCGTTCGTCCAAAAGAGCATTTACTCCTAATATACAGGGGTTCGCTTCATATACTAACGGCGGTAAAAAAGTAGATACAGATTATGGTTATCAATTTGGCGCCGAACTTAGTTATTCTACGGTAAATTTACTGCTGTTGAAAAAACAGGTAGATGAAGCAAAAGCCACATATAAAAAGGATTTAGCTGATTATGAAACAACAAAACAAGATATTTATTTTGAAGTTAAACAAGCATATATAACTTTAACAAATGCTCAAGACAGTATAGTTGTTGCAAAATTAAATATGGATCAGGCAAAAGAACAATATGATCAGGCATCAGGAAGATATAAAGTAGGTTTAGGCGATGCAATCGAACTTAAAGATGCAGAAACTACCTATAGAAATTCTCAGCTTGATTATTATAATACTTTGTTAGATTATCACGTTTCAGCCGCTGATTTAGAAAGATTAATGGGAGTTCCCCTAAATTCTTCTGATGTCGATTTATTATAATCCAAAATGTTCAAAAGAACTATATTATGAAACACTTAAAAGAACCTGAATATACAAAACTCTTAGAATACCAAAGAAATGGACTTATTGAACAAGTCCATTTCGGTATTCTGATTCATATGAACAAAAACGGAATAATAAAAAAAATAGGTAATGATAATAATTATTTGTTTTATCAGCGCTCCTGCATGAAGCCTATACAAGCCTCACTTCTTATAGATTTTGAACTTGATAAAAAATTTGAATTTACTCTTGAAGAAATTGCTGTTTGCTGTGCTTCTCATACGGGAGATTTAATACATCAGAATATTATAAAATCCATTTTAAAAAAAATTAACGCAAGTACTGACGATTTATTGCTTAATCCGCACACACCTTTAAGCGTTGATGAACAAAAACGGTTGATAATTAACAATCTTCCTGCGGAAAAAATACATAATAATTGCTCCGGCAAACATAGTGCAATGTTGGCAATATGCAAGCATAATAATTTTGATATTTCCAACTATAACGATATAAATCACCCGCTTTCAGAAATTGTAATAAATAAAGTGTGCAGTCTGTGTGAAACAAAAAAATCTGAAATTGTAATAAGTAAAGACGGCTGCGGACTTCCTGTAGCGGCTGTTACTCTTGAACAATTGGGCAAGGGGTTTTTAAATTTATTTTTAGACCCAAAATATAAAAAAATTAAAGACGCTTTTTTAAATTATCCATATTTAATAGGCGGAAAACAACGTTTAGATTCTGAAATTATAAATATTTCAAATAATTTAGTTGCTAAAGTAGGGGCTTGCGGTTTGTGTGTTGTTGTTAATTTAGACAAAAAAGAATGCATTGTTGTAAAAATTGCAGACTCAAACATGGAGGCAAGAACAAACGTAGTTACTCAAGCACTTTTACAAATAAAATGGCTGGATACAAATAATGTATTTTCCAGCCGTTTAAACAATATATATAATGGAGAAATAAAGTCTCAATACGGAGAAATATTAGGCAGCATAATGCCATGTTTTAATATTAACTAAGCAAAAGTTCCAAAAGATTCTTCAATATTTTTACTAATTATTTCTTTAACTGAATCCATTTCTGTTTCAACAGAACTTTCTTCTGTTTGTATTTGCTCCAGACGAAGTTCAAGAGTTTTATCTTCTTTTTGTAACCTTGCAGTGGCTTCTTCATACTCTGCTTCTGCCGCAGCATCATCAGAAGTATCTAAAACACTTGAAATAGAACTTGAACCTTGCCATACAATATCTTCCCACTCTGAATCAGTTTCTAATTGTTGTATCAGCCATTCTCCGGATTCTAACATTTCTTGAAGATATGAAGGATCTGTACAATTTTCATCATATAAATATTTTTCATCATCATTTTTTAAATATGAATATGATGACGTTGATGTAGATGTTGTCACCCCTGAAGATTCCGAATAATTTTCATTATAGTATGCCGATAATTCACTTACTGTCCAGGTTGACATCTCAGCAGCGTTTTCATCATCACTTAAATATTTATTTAAAAATTCAGAAGCTGAATAATAAGAAGTAACATCATTACCATCTTCATCCTGTTCATCAACAGATACGCAGCTTTCTTTTCCCGGAACAACAACGTTTCCGTTTAAATCTACAATTCTCATACACAATCCCGAAAAAGGATCTTGTGAAGTTAAAATTTCGTACGTTAATTGTTGTGTAACAGAAGCTCCGCTGTCATCAACAAATGTAGCCTGTAATATTCTGTTATTCAGTTTTTCACTATACTCCGTTGCTATATCACTCGTTTCTGATGCCAATGCCAATCTTTGTTGAGATATTTGCTGCGCCTCATATACTAAATCACTCATTCTTGCTGTAAGACAAAGGTAACGTCCCTGTGATGCGGCTAATCCCATAAATTATACTCCTTTGTATATATTGCTATATTAATTATGTCGGTACAATTTTCCATAAACTTTAATTATTTTTTCGATTTTTTAATATAATGTTACATTTTTAAACATTTTGCCCCTTGCAACTTATTCTTGTTTATCTGTTGTTTAATATTTATCCGTGAAAAAAAAATTTCGCTTTTAGGCGAAATATTAAGAAAGAAATATGTATATAATATGAAAAATTTTATATTTATTTTATTGCAAGATTTTTATTCTGTTGTCTTTATGCACTTCAAACGGCTGATTTAAAGTTTTAATATAATCTATAGTAACCTTATCTTTATCAAAATCATAATTTTCTATAACATCATCAGGTTCTCTTTTTAACATTTCAAGATTATCGCCGCCTTTTAACAAGAATTCATCATATACAGCAGTATAATATTTAGTTGAATCAGGATTATTAACATCTATAGCATGTTGTTGATTTTGTTTATCCGTGTATATTAATTCTGTTAAATTACCTTGAGAATCAAGAGTATATGAAAGTCCGGAAACTTGAAGAATACCGGGTTTATAATTTTTAGAACTTAAAGATTTCCCGCAAAGTTTCAATGCATCAACTAAATCTTTTTCATTTATTTTTACTTTTGCTAATTTATTACAAAACGGAAATATACTGGAAATATCACGTTCTGTTACAGGTCCGTAATCAACACTTCCGCGGAAATTTGCAGAATTTACTAATACTATATCAGCATCTAAATTATTTCTCAATGCATCAGCTACAAAATCCGCCCACGGATTTTCTTCTGTCAATGCGTTTTTCGGAATGGGGTCAACATGTTTTAAATT
This sequence comes from Candidatus Gastranaerophilales bacterium, assembly GCA_021201175.1. GTDB lineage: Bacteria > Cyanobacteriota > Vampirovibrionia > Gastranaerophilales > Gastranaerophilaceae > Avigastranaerophilus. The sequence continues at coordinate 14,444 of JAJQFK010000079.1, forward strand.
ACCTATTTGAGGCGATTGTCCGAGTACTGCATCAACTGTTTTTGTCATCATTAAATTTGGCGAATATATATTTGTATCCATTACATTATTTTGCGCATATTTTATTACTCCGGCATCATCAAATTCAAGATTTAATACGCCAAAGTGATTTCCATCTCTGCCCGCTTGCGTTATAATTATCGGTTCCCCAGTTTTAGAATAAAGCAGATTTTCGCCCTCTTTTATTCCTTCTATTAATTCATGCGAATGCCCGCCGAGTATTACGTCTATTCCGGAAACTCTTTGCGCTATTTCTTTTTCAATTGCATTACCCTCATGAGATAAAAGTATTATTTTATTTAATCCTTGATTTTGTAATTTTTTTACTTCTTCATCTAATTCTTTTATTGTCTGCTCTTTATCGTCAATTGTTATACCTTCTAAAACACTTTTATCTTTCAGTCTTGTTGACATATCTGACGGCTGCACACCAATAACTCCATATTTTTCTCCATTTTGCCCGTTTATAACAGTCGAACGCAATACCGTATTTGCCAATGGTGTATTTTTATCCGGAAAATTTAAGTTCATACCGAGAATACTGGTTTTTGAATTTTTTAATAATTCCTCGCACTTTGAAGCAGTTATATCGAACTCATGATTACCTAATGCTTCTGCCTGAATACCTGCAAGATTTAAAAATTCTACCCCGACTTTATCTCTTTTATCATCACCCCCGATAAAAAGATCACCCGATGAAAGCTTTAATATATCCGAGTTATTTTGTTTCGCTATATATCCCGCATGCTCACTTGCAGAAATAAGTCTTTGCATTTTTGGTATTTGACCGTGTACATCATTAATATAAAAAATTGAAGTCTTTGTCGTTTTATTGTCATTAACGTTTGGCGGTGTTATTTTGTTATTAATATCTGTTGGATTGTTTCCAAATTTCGCTGAAAGAATGTTCATGTATGAAATTCCATTAATCTATTCACTTATTTTAAAAATCAACATATTTTTTTTTGCGTAATTTTTAAAAAAGATTCTTTTTTTGTTACATTTTTTATTGGTGAATTTGCAGAGTAATCCGGTTCGCAGTTTATATGGTGCAAAATATTGCACCCTACAGCTTCAAGCCCACATTATGTTTATTATGAATCTTCCGCCGGATGTTTTTCGTAACACTTGTCGCTGTCGTCGCAAACGTTAATCCCGCGTTTACCACCATTCAAAAACTTTATTTTAAATCTGAAAACATCTTTTTCAAGCTGGTTT
>JAJQFK010000122.1 GCA_021201175.1 Candidatus Gastranaerophilales bacterium
GCAATATTTAACATTCTGCTTAAATTATGCATGTATCTGTTGATTGTTGAATTTTTAATTTTTCTTTCATTTTTTAAGTATTCCTTAAAAAGTTCAATATCTGAAGATGTAATATTTTCTATTGGAATATCACCCCAGTATGTTTTAAACATATTTGTAGATATAACATCATTTTCATAACTTTTTTTATTTATTTCAGAATATTTTAGGTAGTATTCAACCAATTCAAACAGTTTTTTCTTACATTGTGATTTGCCAAAATTATAGTTACCTCTCATTATTTCAGTAGCAATTACTTTTTCAGCTTGCAATGCAGTCTTTTTATCTGTTGCTAAAGCACGTCTTCTTTTATATCTGATTCAATCAACCTGAACCTTTTTTTCTTGCTGTCATTCTTTACTCCTGTGAATTGGTTTTGATATGATTTACCACATCAATTAGTGCCATACTTATTATCCAAATTACAAGTTCATGTAGAAAGTGTTTTAAACTATTTGGCGGAATTTGATGTATATATTCCTATTTTTCTTTAAATTTAAATTATGCTTTATTAATTGAAAAATAGATATCTTTTAATCTTTTCTTACTTATATGTGTATAAAGCTGGGTTGTCGAAACATCGCTATGTCCTAACAGCTCCTGAACAACTCTTAGGTCTGCGCCGTTTTCAAGCAAATGAGTAGCAAAGGAATGCCTTATTGTATGAGGTGATATATCTTTATTTATATTTTTTCCGATATTATTAATAAAATTATATACATCTTGTCTTGTTAATTTTTTCCCATTCTCTTTGATAAAACAATATTTAGATGACAAATTATATTTTTTTACAATATAATCCCGTTCCTTAAGATAGCTTTTTACTGCACTGCACGCTTTTTTGCCAATCGGAACAATTCTTTCTTTTGAGCCTTTACCAATACAGCGGACATAGCGCGTATTTAAATCAATATTATGGATACGAATATCAGTTAACTCTGAAACTCTTAAACCGGAAGCATATAATAGTTCCAAAACAGCCTTATCCAATTTAGACATATTTAAATTTAATAATTCTGTTATCTCTTTCATAGACAGAACTTTTGGAAGTCTTTTTGGCAATTTAGGCTGTTCTATTGCAAGTGCCGGATTATGTTTTATTATTTCCATTGTACTAAGCCATTTAAAAAAACCTTTTATAGAAGCAATTTCACGTGTTATACTTCTCGGGGTGTATTTCTTGTCATAAAGATTTTTTATATACATATTTAAATGCATTCTTTGGATTGAATTAAGATTTTCAAGATTAAAAGCCGATAAAAAATCACTAAGGGAATAAAGATCGGAACGATATGCCATTAGGGTATTTAATGCCAAACCACGCTCAACTTCAAGGTAATCCATATAAGATGAAATATAATGAACCAACATATTTATATATTAACATTTGACTTATAATTTGTTAATATTTTTTTATATATTTTTGTGCATTTTTAACTATACTGTTTGTTTGTTTTATTACATCATCTGCATATTTATTAAGAGATTCCTCTTCGGTTGCATCTTTTACAATTTCAATTGAAGGAATGTAGCTTGCTGAATCAATATTGTTATTTTGAAGATTTTCAGACGTGCTGATGTTTGATGAAGCAATCGGTTGAGAAGAAATCGACTGAGCAACGGGTGACAGAACAGGAGACGATTGAGAAAGAACAGGTTGAGCAGCAGATGGCTGAACAGGAGATGATTGAGAAGGAACCGGCTGATTATTTGTATTGAGTTGCTGTTTATTATTGTCTAAAATATTTGCAGAAGGATTTTTCACCGGTGCTTTTGTTTGATTTAATTGAACGGCTTGATTATAGTTTTGTGTTGTATTCTGATTTTTATCAGATGTTTTTTTAGTCTTATTTTCAGAACCGGCTCCTTTTTTGTTTAGATAAGTTTTGGGTTCGCCAAATACTTTATGACACAATTTAGTAACAGGTTTTTGAAGAAATGGTTGGAGTACAAACATAATTAATGCGAATCTTGCAAAACCGCCTGCAAAGCCTTTTACTTTGTTACCCATTTTACCTGCGGTAGTGGGGCTTTTTAGAGTATCAAGTCCGGTATCCAAAAGTTGTCCGGCAAATTTTAAAGGTTTTTCCCAAATTTTCAATTTAGCGCCTTCATTCTTTAAATTACGCGCTGCTGCTTTAGCTTCCTCAAGTCCTTTACCGGCCAGACTTGCAACCTTATCTTTATCAACACCCTTTAATAACAAATTCTTTTGAATTTTAGCAACTTTATATGCTTCTTTAGTAAGATTTTCAGAGGCATTTGTATTGTGAACCAGATTCTTTAATGCATCTCGACCTTGTGTTGACATACCTCTATATTTATTTCCGCCTAATTTATATAATAAATTTATGCTGGGTTGAAATAAAAGTATACCCACATATTGTTCGGAGAGGACATGCATAAAAGTGGAAAGTTTTTCGCCCTTGGGCGCTTCTTTTGTTTCTTTTATAGTATTGACTAATCCGTTTGCAGCGAAAGCCAGTCCAATTATTCCACCGCCAAAAGTTAACAAATCTTTTGTTTTGAGCATCGTTTTTGCACAGCCCTGACCTAAAACTGTTTTACCCAGTTGAGAATCGGCAGCTAAGAATTTATTTTTTAGTCCGGCAATTTTTGTTTTTTGCGAAGCAGCATTATCGCCAATATTTACTACAACGTCGTCTAATATATTTAATACATCTTTTGATGTTAATGATTTAGGATCTTTTTTTATTAAATTTTTAGTTTCATCTTTTAATTTAGTTATTAATTGATTATTTTCACCTGATATAGCAGAGTTTACATTTGAGATAATTTCAGATTTATATTTTTCGGTCAAAGTCTGACCGGACTTAGCAAAACTGTTTTTGGGAATTGCTTTATAATCATTAGTAAAATACTTTGTAAATCTGTTATTTTTTATGAAATCAGATATTTTACTTCCGTTTTCTTTAGATAAAAT
>JAJQFK010000043.1 GCA_021201175.1 Candidatus Gastranaerophilales bacterium
AATCCTAAAGGGGGGGGTAAATGCCGATATAGAACATGTTACAAAAAAAGGAGAACAAATTATGACAGACATTTCAAGTTTAGGTGCAGTAGGTAAAATCGCAGAAAACGCACAAAGCGTTATGGCTGATGATACAAAAACAGCAGGTGAAAAAATATCAGTATTCGCTGATGCGATGGGAGATGCACTTGAAGATACGCTTAGTTTGCCTGCTAAAGCAGTAGACGCCGTTATTGATACAGCAGGTGCAGTAGCCGGAAAAGTTGTAGATGGAGTTACAGGTCTTGCTGAAAAAATTGGTAAGCTGGATGAACAAAGCTAGTTTAGTAATTCAACTAATCAAAATCCGGTTTTATTATTTGAGTCTGCGGAAAAATTATCAGTTTTCCGCAGATTCTATTTTTAAAATCGGACATTTTTTGTTAAACAAATGAAATATTTCTTGGTACGGGTTTGTACAAAAAATATATTCATAATATCATGGGTGTAGTCGGAGTTAAGAATTTTTTTAACGAAGGAGGAATTGAATATGCTAATTTCGCCGATTGGAAGTTCAAGTTTTAATCCGTTACCGCACGTTAAGTTTGCGCATAGCCGGTGTAAAACGGAGTTTGCTCAGCAGTCTTTCAGTAATAAGCCATCATGTAATCTTATCGGACAATATTGTTATCCAAAGATAAACTATAGAAAATATGATAATCTAAAACAATCCGCACAATTAAAAGAAGCAGCGGATTGTTTTTCATTTGGGGCACATAATCTAGTGTCGCCCACATTTTTCGATGACTTTCTTGAAATCCCTTTGCGCTCACAGAGTAGCGCCTCCGGAGCTTTGCTCCTGCCGGCTTCTTCTGTTCGCTTACCGGCTTTCAGCCGTCCGGAATTCCGCTCCTCGTCACCGAAAAATTGGGGCTCACCTTTTCAAGGTGCCACTCAAAAATTTCGCTCGCGTTCCTTATCGCGAAATTTTCTCGGACAAAGTAAGAATCTTGAGGATAAAATAAGTATAATCCCATCGATATATCAAACAGGACTGGAACAAAATATAGAAAGCAATCTGGGGGTAAAGCCCGCGCAAACGGAAATAAAAAAATTTAAAAACGGAGAAACGTATATAAATATAGAAGAAGATGTAAGAGGAAAAGATGTTTATTTAATGCCGGCGGGCGGAGAAAATGTTAATGATAATCTAATGGAAACATATTTAAAGGCAGATGCCGCCAAAAGAGCCGGTGCGCAAAAGGTTGTAGCAATAATGCCGAATTTTGACTATGCCAGACAAGAGAGAAGGGTTAAAGCAGGAGAACCTATATCGGCAAAATTAAATATGGATTTATTAAAAACTTCCGGTGTGGACGAAGTTATTACAACAGACTTACATGCTCAAGCGATTGAAGGGTTTGCTTCCAATGATTTTAAAATAACCCAGCTGGAATCCTTGCCGGTAATGAAGGAATATATAAAAAATAAGAACATACCTGATTTAATAGTAGTTTCTCCTGATTTAGGCGGAACAAAAAGGGCAGAAAATCTTGCCGCTGAACTAAATTGTGAAAAGGCAATAATTCACAAACACAGATATAAACACAATGAAGCATGTGCTGAAAACATAATAGGCGATGTAAACGGCAAAAACTGTATAATTTATGATGATATTATAGATACGGCGGGAACTATATGCGCTGCTGCACAAATGCTAAAAGATTGCGGGGCGAAAGATATTTATGTATGTGCCTCGCACGGGCTTTTCAACGGCAGTGCACAAGAAAGACTTCAAAATGCTCCTATAAAAGAAGTTATAGTTACAAACAGTGTGCAGCCAAAATCAAATCCGATTGATAAAATAAAACAAGTTGACATCTCGGCGCAAATTTCTGACACAATTAGAAAAATATCATCATAAAATTATTGCTAACACATTTTTATGTTATTATTTTTGATATGAATGTATATATAAGGAGTTAAGATGTCAATTATATCAAAAAAATACAGAATCGGAGTAGATGTTGGCGGTACGAATGTAAAAGTCGCACTGGTGGATAAATCAGGAAGTATTGCTTATTCGGATACAGTTCCCACACGTGCGGAAATGGGTTATGAGTATACTATTTCAAATATCATAACTGCAATTAGAAATTTAATGAAAGAATCTAAAGTAACAAAAGATTCAATAGACGGAATAGGTTTTGGATTTCCGGGGCAAATTGACTGTAATAACGGAGTTGTAAGATTAGCCCCGAATATCCCCGGCTGGGTAAATATTCCCATTGCAGATATTGTATCTAAGGAATTTGACATTCCTGTTAAGGTTGATAACGATGTACGATGTGCAGCGCTTGCGGAATTGAATTACGGTGCCGGCAGAGGCGCGCAAAACTTAATATGTATTACTGTAGGAACCGGAATCGGTTCTGGATTAATTCTTAACGGAAAATTAGTAAGAGGCGCAAGTAATGCAGCGGGAGAGTTAGGGCATATAAAACTTCAAATGGAAAATGGTCCCATTTGCGGCTGCGGAGATAGAGGGTGCTTAGAAGCTTTTGCGTCCGGACCCGCTATAGTTGCAATGGCTGAAGAATATATCAAAGGGGGAAAATCCACAAAATACAGAGAGCTTGCTAATCCTGATATTACACCTTATATTGTTGCGGAAGCAGCAAAACAAGGTGATGTGGTAGCAAAGAAAATTTTTGAAACCATAGGGGTTTACATTGGTATAGGACTTGCAAGTATAGTAAATTTATTGAATCCTGAAAAAATTGTTATCGGCGGCGGTGTTGCTGATGCCGGAGATTTACTTTTCATGCCGATAAAAGAAACGTTAAAAAAACGTACTATGCCTATTCAGGGCGCGGCAGTTGAAGTTGTTCATGCCGAACTCGGTAATACAGCAGGTGTTATCGGGGCAAGTTTGTTAATTGAAAATTAATTATGGCAATATTTTTATTTTACGGACAAGAAGAATTTTTAATTGAAAAAGAAATCAAGAAGCTGAAAAACGAGCTTCTTGATGTTTCTTTTATTTCTATGGCATATAAAATTTTTGATAATCCGCCTTTTAATGTGTTAATAGAATGTGTACAATCCCCGCCTCTAATGTTTGGCAGTACTCTAAATATTATTAATATTGATAAATATTTAACCGGCAGTAAGATTTCAATTGATGATAAACAATTAGCCGTTTTAGATGATTCACTTTCCAATATTTCACCAATGGTCAATATTGTTTTTCTCTGCAAAATTCCAAGGAATGAAAATAAAAAACCTGATTCAAGAAAAAAATTATATAAAATACTTTCAAAATATTCTCAAGTGAGAGAATTTCCTCAATTTAGGACATATCAAAAGGAGCTTAACAGCCAAATAGCCGGCATGGCAAAAGAAAAAGGTTTGGTATTTAATAATGAAAGTATAGCATTTTTTATAGAACAAATAGGTTCTAATCTAACTCTGATTGATTCTGAACTGGAGAAACTTAAAACGGCGGTTTATCCTGAAAAAAATATTAATAAAGAGTTGATAAAAAAATATTGTGTTTCGTCGGAAGATGTTTTTGTTCTTGCAGATTTAATTATCAGTGCAAATAAAAATGAAATACTAAAACAATATAATCTGTTAACGGAAAAACGGCACCCATTGGAGATATTTTCTGTATTACAGAGTAACATACAACGTTTTATTTTCATAAAAAATTATGAAAAAAGAATGACAGCTAAAGATATGGCATTAAAATTAAAACTGCACGAATATATAGTAATGAAAACAAAGGAAAAACTTAACAGAACTTCACTTGATAGATTAATAAAAATAAGAGAAAATTTAATAGAAGCAGAATATAAATTAAAAACAGGACAAACTTTAAATGGAGAAATGGTGCTTGAGTTAGCGCTTTTGTGTTAGATTATGAATCAAATTCTTGAAAAAAAATACTCATATTTAAGCGGCTTTTTTGAAACTGCTATCCGTGAAAAAAGATTGTTTCATTCAATAATATTAACAGGAAGCAATGATATTATTAAATACGCAATTTCTATGGAGATTGCAAGATTACTTAATTGTATGCAAGACGGAAGCAGTAATTGTGATTGTCAAAATTGTAAATGGATTAGGGAAAACAAACATCCTGCCGTCATGACTATTTCCAAAATAGATAATAAAAATGACTCCGGAAAAACAGTAATATCGGAAGAACAAATAAATTCTGTACTGGATACATTAATTAATTCATCAGGTTATCATCGTGTATTTATATTTTGCGATGCGCAAATTAAAGAACTCACCAAGGAAGAATACGAAAATTACGACGAATTTAAGCAAACAGGTTATAATTTACCTCAAACCGGTGATGAAAATAAACTCTGGTATCCTTCGGGGCTGAATTTAAACTGTTTTTCAACCGTAGCGGCTAACGCAATGTTAAAATCCATAGAAGAACCGGCGTCAAATATAACCTTTATATTTTTAGCAAGCAATAAAGATGACATTTTACAAACAATAGTTTCGCGTTCGCAGGTATTTTATGTTCCTGATTCAAAAATAACAATTTATAATACTGATTTTATCAATAACTATTTTGCAGACTATCCGGATTTCCGTCCTGAAAATGCCTTAGATTTTGCTAATAAACTCTATTTTTACCAAACAGAAAATAATTTAGACCCTAAATATATTTTAGATTGTATCCAATATTATATTACACAGATAATAAAATCTAATTCAAACAACAGAATTTTATTAAGTTTAGCCTATAAAGATATTAATAAAATAGAAGATTGTAAAAGAAGGATTATTTCTTATATAAAAGAACAAACAGTTTATGAAACTCTCGCCTTTTATTTTGCAAAACGCGTTTAATTTGTAAAGAATAAATTTTACTATTGCGTCGGGGGGGGGGATTTTGGTAAGATGAAATAGTGTTAAATATGAGCAGCGGTGAGTAGTGGAAAGTTTTTATGAAAATAAATAAGTTGTTGGCTACAGTGTTAGTTGTATCATCCTTTGTTTGTTCTTGTTCGGAGAAAGCAAAAGCCAGTCAGGTAACTGTTTCGCAAGGCGAATCTACAGAACTTAGTTCACAAGAGTATAAAAATATAACAGATGATAGCGGTAATGGGGCAGTAATAAGTAATAGCGGAACTTTAAAGATTTTATCATCAACTTTTAGTTCTAATCAAGTAACTTCTACAGCAGAATACCAGGGTTTTGGAGGAGCAATAATAAATTTTGGGAATTTAACACTGGATGATGTTACTTTTACCGGTAATACTGCTTATAGATCCGGCGGAGCAATAGAAACAGAACAAGCTAATGTTACAATTACCTCCGGTAAATTTGAGAATAATACGGCAACAAACAGTATTGGCGGGGCTATTAACCAATACATGGGAACTCTTAATGTATCAAACACTGAATTTACTTCAAACAAAGCAACAAATGGTTCCGGCGGAGCAATTTTAAGTTGTTTAGGTACATTTACATCATCGGGAAATACATATACTTCAAATGAAGCTATATGGGGCGGAGCTATTTATAATGAAAATACAAGTACCAAAATAACTGGAGATACATATACTTCAAATCAAGCTGAATACGGCGGGGCTATTTATAATGATTCAAACTCAACATTAAAAATTTCATCAACAACTTTCACTTACAATAAAGCAGAAATACAAAACAATGGTTGGGGCGGAGCAATAATAAATTTGGGGGATTTAACATTAGATAATGTTACTTTTGACACTAATACCGCTTATTATTCCGGCGGGGCGCTAGAAACAGAACAAGCTGATGTTACAATTACTTCCGGTAAATTTTATAATAATATAGCAACAAAAGCTTCTGGTGGTGCTATTTTCAATTGGGAAGGCAATCTTAATATATCAGGTACGGAATTTGATTCAAACAAAGCGGAAAATGATTCCGGCGGTGCGATTTTGAACTATAACGGTACATTAACTTCATCGGGGAATACTTATACTTCCAATAAAGCTAATTGGGGCGGAGCTATTTATAACGAATATAATGCTAATACTCAAATAAGCAATGATTCATTTACTGGTAATACTGCTTCATACGGCGGGGCTGTTCATAATGATTCATCAACATTAAATATCAGTAACGGAAGCACTTTTACTTCAAATATTTCAACTAATGCCGGCGGTGCAATTTATAATAATATTGGCTCTCTTACAATTTCTGATACACAATTTAAAGAGAATCAATCTGTATGGGGCGGTGCAATTTACGATGTTAAAGGTACTACTGTGATTAAAAACAGCATTTTTACTTCAAATAAAGCTGTTTCAGATGTTTCCAATACAGCGGTTGGCGGTGCAATATGTATAAATATAGATGCAAATCATGAGGGTTCGGTAAGTATATATAATTCTGAATTTACCGAAAATACAGCAGATGCGGGTGCAGGTGCTATCGCCAATTATGGTGTTTTAAATTTGTATAACAGCACATTTACCTCAAACAGTTCAAGTTATACCGGCACTAATGTTGATACCGGCGGCGGTGCCCTGTTTTTAGGTGCTGATAGTGTTACATATATTTCTAATACGACGTTTAATAAAAATACTTCGGGGTCATATGGTGGTGTTATATCAACGAGAACCGGCAACGCCAGCGGAAACAATAGCGACGCGAAATTGGATATATTAAACTCAACCTTTACAAATAATACAGCAGTCCAAAATGGCGGTGCAATATATAATACTTTCTATGGCAGTACATTGCACGATGGTTATGTAACAGTATCAGGCTCAACATTTACAAATAACTCTGCTGCGTCCGGAGGTGCGATATACAATTCAGAAGTAGCTGATTTAGCAGGTAACTACGCTAAAATCTATATAGACAGTTCTACATTCACCTCAAACAAAGCCACATCGGGAAACGGCGGTGCGTTCTATAACAGTGCAAATACAACAGCAGTTATAAACAATTCCTCATTTTATTCAAACAGTGCCACCGGAAACGGCGGAGCAATATATACAGCTGCTGATTTAACAATAAATTCAACAAATGGTTATCAGACTGTATTTTCAGGTAATTCGGCTGCCTCCGGCAATGCAATATATGTAGATAACAGTGAAGCTAATATTAATTTTAATTTATTTGGAAGTTCAAGTGTCCTTCTTGAAGATGATATAAACGGATTAACAGGCTATAATGTTAACATTTCAGGCGACAGCACAAGTACAACCTTTTATTTATACAATGACATCAGTGAGGCTGATGTTACAATCGGAAATACAACTTTAAATACGCTAAACAGCGAAGTTCATACTTATGATTTTAATAGTTTTACACTGGCAAGCAGTATTAATATGGCAGTAGATGTTGACCTTGCAAGTGAAACTATGGACAAATTAACGGCAGATAGCTACGGTTCTCATTCCGGTACTCTGACAGTGTCATCGATGAATGCATTATCCGATACGACAAAAGATTCTGTAGCAATATACTTTGCGCAGAATGGGCTTAAAGGTAATGTAGCAAACGGGGTATCAAGTTTATATGCTCCTATTTATAAATATACAGTGTCTTATGAACAAAGAGATGACGGAGGATATTTTGTCTTTTCAAAAGACGGTTATAACCCTTCCGTTCTTGCAAGTTCTGTAGCTGCACAATTAGGCGGATATTTAACCCAGTTAAATTCGTATGATGAAGCTTTCAGAAATATGGATATGTATATGCTGATGACCAAGAAACAAAGACAGGCATTAAAAATGCAAAATAAATATGCCGCAGCAGATTCAAGCCTTGTATTCAGCCCGTTAAGCACTCCTTATACAGATAAAGCCGGTTGGATAAGACCATATACAACTTTTGAAAGTGTAGGATTAAAAAATGGACCGGACGTTTCAAACGTAGCATACGGGATGTACGGCGGCTTAGAATCTGAAATGTATGACCTTGGTAACGGTTGGGACGGCATTTACAGTATTTATGCCGGTTATAACGGAAGTCATCAAGCATATCAAGGCAACAGTATATATCAAAATGGCGGAACGCTTGGCATTGTTGGAATGGCATATAAAGATAACTTCTTTACGGGTTTAACCGTAAATGCAGGTGCTAACGCCGGACAAGCAAATACAATGTACGGTAATGAAGATTTTTCAATGTTATTGACAGGTATCGCTTCTAAATCAGGATATAATTATGAATTTGCTGACGGAAGATTTATTGTTCAGCCAAATTTCTTAATGTCTTATTCTTTTGTTAATACTTTTGATTACACAAATGCTGCCGGAGTTAGAATAAATTCAGATCCTTTGCATGCAATCCAACTCGAACCCGGACTTAAAGTAATAGGAAACTTAGAAAACGGCTGGCAGCCTTATGCAGGGGTAAGTGTTGTTTGGAATATAATGGATAAAACACAGTTTAAAGCTAACGACGCTTCACTTCCGGAATTAAGTGTTAAGCCCTTTGTTAAATATGGAGTAGGTATACGAAAAACCTGGGGGAAAAGGTTTTTCGGCTATTTGCAGACATTCCTGACAAACGGAGGCAGAAACGGCATAGGTATTCAAGCAGGATTCAGATGGACACTCGGGAAAGACCCTTCTAAATACACAAACTCCACAGGTGAAAAGAAATATATAAAAGCAAAAGCATAAATCAAAAAGCCCTCAAAATGAGGGCTTTTAAATAAACTTATTGTAATCTATTCAGGGAAATTGAAGTATATTTTTTCTTTAGGTTTTATTTTTATTTCAACACCCTTACCCCAAGGTGTACTGCGATTTACGTATTCATCAACAACTTCTTTTCCTTCACCCTTAAACACTCTTACTGTGTCAGGAATATATCCGGGACTAAAGGTAAAAGAATTGGATGATATTGTCGAGTTTCTGAAATCAGGTTTCATTTTTTGTCTGTAAGTTGCTTTGATAGTTTTATCAATTTTATGTTTATTACCTTGATTGTCGGTATAATATTGCGGTGTGAATGTAAAAGAGGCATTGTGATGCCATTTTGTCGGATGAACAATCTCTGTCATTGTTCCTGTCAGTATATATCCTTTTTTTATTTTAATCCCCTGCATATCAAAATTTCTGACTGATTTCACGCTAATTGTAGCAGACGGATCTGTAGTAGAAATAGTTTCAACTGCTTTCCCTTTGAAAACCTTTGCGGAAACAGGCATAGCACAAACTGCAATAATTGTTAATAGTAGTAAAGTCTTTTTCATATACCTCCTTTTTGATATACGTTATCATAAAAACGGCAGATTGTAAAATTTTGAAATCATTTTGTAACGCAAAAAGACCTGCATTTATGACATACAGGTCTTTTTATAGTATTTCTAACAGTGATTTTTCCCTCATCATGCCGCCCATACCGCACACTTGACTTCTGTCTTTATCGGACAGCTTAAAAAATTTTCATATATGATTTAAAAACTTAATGATTGATGTTATAATAAATATGGAAAAGGGGTTTATTATGTCAAGTTTATCAGGATTAGGTTCCAATTTATATGCACAGCAAAAACAAAATATAGTTAATCAGCGTTATAATGAAATTTATGCGCATGAACAGGCTCATAAAAGTGCAGCGGGTTCTCTGGGCGGGGCAATTGTTATTGAAAAAGATTCTGATGGAATTCCTGTAGGCGGGCATGTTGATATTAAAATGCCTGTATTAAATAAGGAAAATCCCGACGAAACTATTGAACATGCAGATACTGTTATAAAATCCGCAATGGCGCCTGATGACCCTTCTACTCAGGATTATAAAGTTGCATCTGAAGCTCGGGATATTCGTTCTCAAGCGCAGAATTTTAAAAATAATAATCAAACCAATCCTTTAGTCGGTCAAAATCTTAATTGTATAGCTTAAGAAAATCTAAAAAATACTGTCTATTGCTTTTTTTACTTGTTGCGGAGTAATTAAATTTAGACAAGCTTTATTGTTTGGGCATTTTTTCTTTAAGCCGCACGGCATACACGGCAGGTCTGCTTTTAAGAGTATATTGTTTTCTCCTAATGCCCGCCATTTTTCAAACGGCATTGGTCCATATATACCAATTACCTTTGTTCCGACTGATGATGCCATATGAAGATTGCCGGAATCATTTCCAATCATACAATCTACCTGTTTTAATAATGCAAGACTATCTTGTAAAGTAAGTTCTTCGCATAAATTTACAGGGGGAATTATTGGTTTTTTACTATATTTTAGATTATTATATACTTCTTTGTCGCGCGGTGCTCCTATAAATATAACTTGAATCTTTTTTTCATTAGATAAATATTCTATTATCTGTATAAAATTATTTATACTCCACATTTTACCTTCGTTAGTCGCTGTTATATTAATTGCAGCAGTTTTATAATTCGGAGAAATATTATACTTTTTAAAAAGAAATTTTACTTTTTCTGTATTTTCTTCTTTTATCCAGTTTTCAAGATAAGTATCTTTTGGATTTATTCCGTCAGATTTAAGTACATCAAGAAAACATAAGGATTCATGTTTATTTTTATCGTAATTAACTTTCTTTGTAAGAAGGAATCCGCGCCCCTCCGTATTAAATCCTATTCTTTCTTTTATACCTGAAAAATAGCAAAGAAGCGCACTTGAAAGGGAACGTTTCAAAATATATGTTTTATCGTATTTTTCTTTACGCAGTAATTTTACGTAATCCCAAAAAGTTTTTTTCTTTTGATTTATATTTTCATATTTGTGTTTTCTCGTTGTATCAAAATATATAAAATTATTGACATAGGGACAATTTTCTATTACTTCGGCGGAATTAGGAGAAACTAACATGTCAATTTGAGCATTTGGAAACGCATACCTGAGATTTCTAAGAAAAGGAATCGTTAATATCATATCTCCTATAAAACGGTAACGAACAACAAGAATTTTCATTATTTTCCACAGACTTCCTTTATATCTATATATGCTTTTAATTTTAGCGCATATATTTTAACGGGCAACTCCATGCCTTTTATGTAATCTGTTAATTTTACAGCATCTTTTTCGGTAGTAACTATGGAGTCAATATTTTCTTCCTGTGCAAAATGAATTATTTTTGAAATATCATCAGATTCATAATTATGATGGTCTTCAAAATCCAAAACGGCAATCAGATTATAATCGTGTTTTAAAAAATCGTAGAATCCCTCTGGTTGCCCGATTGCGGAAAATGCCATTATTTTTGTACCCTTTTGCAATATCTCACCTGTTAAAATGTCATATACTATATCAGGAATTAGTTGACACAGATAGATATCTTTTTTGAATCTTTTCTTTAAATAATCACATTCTTTTAATGCACTTTTAGAATCAAAATTTTTATTTACAACAACAATTTTATCGGCGCGCCTCATATTCGATAAATTTTCCCGCAAAGGACCTGCCGGCAAAAGATACCCGTTTCCGAACTTATTTTTTGAATCAATAAGCACTATATTTAAATCCCTTTTCATTTTCCGGTATTGAAATCCGTCATCAAGGATAATAATATCGGGATTAAATTCTTGTTTTACAAACTTTTCCGCTTTAATTCTGTTTCGGCATGTAACAACATAAGCTCCTTTACAATTTTCGCTCAACCAGTACGGTTCATCTCCGGCAAGAGAAGCCGGAAATAATGCGCCGGAACCATCTGAAATTAAATTAGGTTCTTTATTTTGCAATTCCCCGCCATATCCTCTTGAGAGTATTGCTGTTTTTTTATTTAAAGCCAGAAAATATTTCGCAATTTCTAACGCTAAGGGTGTTTTGCCTACACCGCCCGTTGTTATATTCCCTATTGAAATTACAAAAGATTTTGAAGTGTATGAAGGTAAAAGTTTTATATCATACAGTTTATTTCTGAAATTTACTATTGAACCATAAACAGCCGCACATGCTCTTAATGGCATGAGTATAAGCTTTTCATAGAGGGTTAAATTCTTTTTATAATGTAATTTTGATATAAATAATTTCATAGTTTGCCTAGAACATTAACCTGAAAATTAAAAATCTTTTATTTAATTTTTCGGAAAATTTCCTTAAATTTTCTGATGTAACATTTATATCATCCATTGTTTGTTTAAGTTTTTCTTCATCCTCTGTTGCATAATTAACAGTATCCAAAGTAACTGCCAGCTTGTCTAATGCTGTATTAAGCTTAACTACGGACTCTTTTAAATATTTTTTCAATTGTGCATCTTTTGACATATCATTTATATAGCTTGACAATTCAGCTATATTTTTTGCTGTTATATCAATATTTTTAAGAGTAGATTGGGTTTGAGGATCCTCTAAAAGATTTGACACATTTGTTGATAATCTTTCAAAAGACTTAGTTGCATCTGCAACATTTTTTGCAAAATCTTTATTGCCTGCTATTTTATTAATATTATCCGTAAGAACCATAAGCTTGTTTGACAATTTATCGGCATTGTCGGCAAGCATTTCAAGTTCTGCCTTTGAAAGTTCAATTAATTCCTGTGCTTTTTCCATTGTTATATTAGCATTGTGTGTAAGGTCATTTAAATTATATGCAGACTCTTGCAAATCTTTTATCACATCATCGGAAAGTATTAAAGAAATTCTTTCATTGGTTTCAATCAAAGATTCTGCACTTCTATACTGCAAAGCAAGAAAATCAGCAATTCTCATAGGTTCTATAACAGTATATAATGAATCAGTTTTAGGATAAGGGTTATCATCAAAGTTTTTTGGGATTAGTCTTAATTTTTTTGCTGAATTATAATGTACAATTTTCCCGTCCAACATATCCGGAGTTAGTAAACCCGGAAGATTCACTATAGAGTTAATTTTATATGCGTTTTTGGTTTTAATATTTTCTTTAACAAGAATAGGAAGCATGTTAGTTTCAACGATTTCAATCTTTTTTACGGTACCGACATCGTAATATTTTCCGTCGAGTTTCATTTGAACTTTATCGTCCGAATGAAGAATAAAAGATTTACCTTGTTCAGGGATGTAAATAACTTTTTCTTTCGGCGGTGTAATTTCAAGAAACTGCTCGCCTATAATGCCGGACTGCTGAATAGATATTTCAGACGCCTCCGGAATTTCGATACCGGGTTCTGTTATTACAAATTTTACACTTACATAACTTTGAGCGGAATCAATTTTAGGCTTAATTTCCTCCACCTGCCCGATACGCACACCCATCATTTGAACACCGCTTCCTGGGCGCATTCCGTTTACGTCCTTAAACGTTATGGTTATTCTTTCTGCATTTGATAGCGCTTTACCTTTTACCCACATTACGGTAAAAAGCAATATTATGACTGCTGATATTGCGAGTATTCCAACTTTAAATGATGATGTGATTTTCATTATTTATCCTTTTTTTTAATTTTACAATAAAAAAAACTAAAAACCAGAAGCGGCTATTTTCATGGGCCCTTCTTTTGAAGCCGATACAAATTGTTTTGTATAAGGGTTATCCTGTTTTAAGAGTTCATCAGGAGTTCCCCGAAATACAATGTGTCCGTCGTAAAGCATAATTACCCTGTCTGAACATCTTTTTATTGTTGACATCTGATGAGTTACAACAATAGATGTAGCTTTTGTTTCATCTCTTAATCTTAAAATATAATCTTCAATAACGGTTGAGGCAATGGGGTCAAGACCTGCTGTAGGTTCATCGTACAATATATAGTGCGGTTTTGTAACTATGGCTCTTGCAAGACTAACCCTTTTTTGCATACCTCCGGATAATTCATGAGGGAATTTATCTTCTATTCCGGATAATCCTACAGTATTCAAACTCTTTGCAACTATTTGTTTTAGATCCTCTTTAGAATACTTTTTTTTGAATTCCTTTCTTTCTTGCAAAGCAAAAGATATATTATCAAATACATTCAGAGAGTCAAACAATGCCGAATACTGAAAAACCATCGCAACATCGCCCTCATCAATATCTATATTGCCCGAATCCTCTTTTAGCAGACCGCAAAGTATTTTTAAAATGGTACTTTTCCCCGAACCGCTAAAGCCGACAATTGAAAGAATTTCACCTTGCTCAACATAAAAAGAAATGTTATCCAAAACTTTTTTTCCGTCAAATTCTTTTGTTAAATTTTCAACTCTTATAGCCATAAAAACCTTCTTCTACATATAAAAAGCTGCCGCAAAGATACAATCAACAATAACTATAGCAACAAAAGACAAAACAACTGCCTTTGTAGTAGCAATACCGACCCCTTTTGCACCGCCCTGCGCATCATACCCGCAGCTTGAACTTATCAAACTTATGCAGCCTCCAAAACACGCTGATTTAAATAACATTATATTTATATCTCTTATATACAGTCCCTGCCAGACAGAAGTTATATAACACAACCATGTAACATCTTTTGCCGCTGCCATTGCAGTAAATCCGCCGGCAATTATTCCTAATGTCGTAGAAAGTATTACAATAAACGGCATCATTACAAATCCCGCCATAACTCTTGGCAAAAACAGATATTTAAACGGGGATACCTTTAGTACTTTCATTGCGTCTATTTGTTCCGTAACACGCATTGTTGCCAGTTCACTGGCTTGTGATGAGCCTATCATTGAAATAATGGCAAAACCCGTCATTATAACGCCTATTTCCCTCACCATTGTAAGAGCCATCAACAGTCCTATGTAATCCTTGCCGCCCTGTTTTACCATTTCCGGCGCTATTTGCATTGCTAATATTATTGCAGTCATTGCCACTATTGATAATGTTATGGGGAGTGAATCCACAGCGAATCTTGAAGCCTGTTCAAAAAATTGTTTTCTGCTCAATTGAAAAGTAAACAGGTATTGCATTACCTGAAAAAACCTATAGGAAAATTTTCCGAATATTTCAACAAATTCTCTTATATGTTTTACAAGAATAACGGCTGCATTATATGTTATTGTTTGCTTTAAATACAATTCTACTTTCTGCATAAATGTATTTTACAATAAATCAAAATTTTTAACCAGAATCTTTTTGAAATAAAAAACATCTAACTTTATGATTAGGATTAATTTCAATAAGTTCAGGACTTTCAATTAAACATTTTTCAGCGGCATAAGGGCATCTTGTATGGAATTTGCAGCCTTTCGGAGGATTTTGAGGCGATGGAGGTTCTCCTTTTAGCTGTGTTTGTTTTTTTTCATTTTTGTCTTTAATTATCGGGGCTGAATCTAAGAGTATTTGCGTATACGGGTGTTTATGATTTTTGAATAGTTCTTCTTTCTCCGATATCTCAACTATTTCCCCCAAATACATAACCGCAATCCTGTCTGATATATATTTTATAACGCTCAAATCATGTGAAATAAAAAGCATTGTTAGATTTAAATGTTGTTTTAAGTCCAAAAGAAGATTTACTATTTGTGCTTGTATGCTGACATCTAACGCGCTTACCGGTTCATCTGCCGCAATAAAAGAGGGATACAACATAATGGCTCTGGCTATTGCAATTCTCTGCCTTTGTCCGCCTGAAAATTCATGCGGATATCTTGAAAGAATTTCTTCTTTCATTCCTGTTAAATTTATTATTTTTTTTATTCGTTCATTAATTTCTTTTTTGTTTTTAATCCCGTGAATAATGAACGGCTCTTTTAAAATATCATAGAT
>JAJQFK010000049.1:0-1891 GCA_021201175.1 Candidatus Gastranaerophilales bacterium
TTTGTATCCTTTGTAATTAACGGATACATTTTTTGAAAGGATTGTTATTCCTCTTTCTCTTTCAAGGTCATTTGAATCCAAAACCCTTTCTTGAACCTGCTGGTTTTCTCTAAAAACACCGGTTTGTTTTAAAATGCTGTCTACAAGTGTTGTTTTTCCGTGGTCTACGTGCGCAATTATTGCCACATTCCTTATTTTTGTGTTATCCATTATATTATTCCCTTTTTAAATTAATACCGCATTAACCGGTAATTATATTCCGAATGCGGATATAACTTTGTATATTAAAAACTCAATTTCGTCAGTGTAAATACTGCCTATATTGTATTATAAACATGAATAATAAAACACAGAAAATAAAAATTTGTTACCTAATTCGCAAAACGTGCTAAACTGCGGGCGGCTGAAATCGTCATTTGCGAGCACAACCGTCATTGTTTGTGCTATTGCATACTGTCTTAATTGTATAAATGCTCTTATAATCTCAACGCTAATTCTTACTGCTTTATTGCTATTAAGAATATTTGCCAGCATTGATACTCCGTATTCCGTAAAGGCATATGGTGTAAATCTGATTTTTGATAAATTTGCGGTAACAAATTGTGACCGCAAATTTTGCCATTCTTCATTAGTTTCATTTTATCATAAATATCTAAATTCAGAATTTATGAAAATATCATATTTCAAATGATGAATTTCGCTTGAAAAATTTAATTTTAACTCCGCTGTTTAACTTTTTATTTATCCTTATTGTTATTGTTTTTAAATCTTTATTTAAAATCCATGAAGGAACTATATCCAGAGGAATTAATACAGAACCGTTTTTTGATTTGCAAATTACTTTAGTTTCTGAATTATTTTCATATATCATATACTCAATATCAGTCAAATTATCAGGATTTACATAAATTAAATCCAAATCTTCACCATTTTGAGGGTAATCAAATTTAACAGTTATTTCAGACTCATTTTCATTAATTTCATTAATTTCATTAATTTCTTCAATTTCTTTCTCATAATTCAATTCAACTTCCCTCATTGGAAGTGTATTTATAGAATCTGCCCAAACCTCCGGCAGTCGTTGAAGATTTTGCCTTTCTTTCGGTGTTCCTTTAACAAATAAAAAGAAGAAATCCAACATTTTAAGTTCATCTTGTGAATAATTTGCTGTTTCATCTGTTTTAACTAAAAAAGCATTGTAATCTTTTAAAACAAATTTATAGTTATTTCTTAATAAAATCCATTTTATAATTTGAGGTATTCTATATGTTGGGAATATTTTATCATGATAAACTACCATAGTTGAACCTATAAGTATTATTTTAGGCGGATTACTTTTTAACTTTTCTGTTGAATTTAAAGCTTGTTCTGTAGTTATTGAATTGTAATAAGAAACATATTTTACGGGTATTTTTTTATCTAATAACAAATATAACAAACCTGAATTTGTTATATCCAAAAAAACATCTTCGGGAGCGGAATTATCATTAAGAAATTCTTTTAATTCTTCTGCTCTTTCTTTATCTTCTATATATGCATTTCCGGTATTACTTAGTATTGTTTCTTGTTTTATAAAGTGTTTATTTAGATATTTGGAAGGAAGTTTCATCAAAGGAGAATATATTGCATAAATAAAAATAAGTACAAAAATTATTGTTAATAAAAGATTATTCTTATATTTTTTATATAAAAAATAAGGTATAACAATACTCAAATAAGGCAATGAAATTATAGCCATTCTCGTTAAATTCAATTCATCAATTCTTCCGAAAGTATAATTAACGGAAATAATCGGAAGTATTATGCAAAATGCCAAAAAAGCAAGCAATGTAATATTTTTTTCTTTATTAGAATATTCTTTTATAAATTCAATAATAAGGAAAGGAAGAAT
>JAJQFK010000049.1:1901-2951 GCA_021201175.1 Candidatus Gastranaerophilales bacterium
TTGCAAAATATTTTGCTGAAAATTCTAAAGGTTTAAAATTATTTCCAAATGCATATAAATTTCCTTGTATATAATATTTTGCTTCATTTAAATAATTAGATAATAAATCATGTCCAATAATAGAAATTAATCCAATTAGTAAAACAAGTATAAGAAGCTTAGCAAGCCATAAAAATTCCCCCCCCCTGCATATCGATTTTATGAATTTAATTAATACATATCCCGCAAGAGGTAAACTTGCCATAAACCAAAAACTGCCGATTGTTGTTGAATACATTACAAATAAGTAAGACAAAACAATATAAATTATTAGCCATACAAATGGTTTATTTATTATGTCTTTTTTTAGAAGTAATAAAAATGCCAAAAGCATATTAGTTAAATTTGTTTGAATAAAAAGCAATAAGGGCGTTATAAAAATTTTAGAAGAAGAAAACACATATAATGCGGATATTACCATAATCAAAAATTTTATGTTATTCCAAAATGCACCGCCCATTGAATAGCCTTGAATTGTATTATCATCGAAAAAATACTTCCCGAACCAGCAATGAATAACATCAGAATATCCGTGAACCATCATTATATCTTTATAATATGCCAGATTAAATTTATCATGCATAAAAAATGTAGAAAAAGCTTCTCCTAAATGATGATAGTCAGAGTTTACCACATATTGCACGTAAGTATTTGAAAAGAAAATAAGAAGCAAAGAAGCAATAACCCATGGCGAAAATTTATTTATTTCTCCTTTCTTTCTCATTCTGAAAACATCAAAAAGAGCAACTCCCATAAATAGCAAAATAACGAAAATTATTTTTTTATAAATAATACCGTTAAAAGGGTAAAGAACTAAATAACCCAAAGCACCCAGCCATTGATATTTATAAATAAATTGCGGAAAATACAAAGGTTTAACATCTGATAACAAAAAACTTTTTAGTTTTAATACTTTTTCTTTTAAACTGCGGCAAAATTCAATATTTAAATTAAGATTTTTGAATATTGAAATAATTTTTTCTCTGGAATATATACAAAAAGGTAAAAGCA
>JAJQFK010000220.1 GCA_021201175.1 Candidatus Gastranaerophilales bacterium
GTATATAAATGAACTTCTTAACGAATATTTGAAAGACAATAATACAGATGTGTTTTTATCATCATTAAAACCATTAATTCAACTTCATGGTTCTATTAATGACTTTGCAAAGAAAACAGGAATAAACAGAACTTATTTTTATAAAATATTCAAACAAGAAGTAAAACCTGAATTTCCTACCATTATGCTTATTATTAAAGGCTTAGGTTTTGACATTAATTTTAGTCTTACGGCAAAGGAAGTATAGAAATCAGAAAGGACTAAAAAATGACTATTTACAAAAAATTGGGTGAAAAAATCAAGCGAACAAGATTACAATTAGGATTATCTCAAGAAAAACTTGCTGAAGATTGTAGTTTATCAACCTCTTATATAAGTTGTATTGAAAGAGGAACAAAAAAAGCAAATCTTGAAAAATTATACGTTATATCAAACAGATTAAATTTAATAATGGATGTTTATCCAAGAAAAAATTATTTTCACAAGACTTTTGAAATTGAAATATTCTCATTTCTTGCAAGTTGTTCTCTATCAGAAAAAAAATTTTTTTATAATACCATGAGATGTATTATTTCTGGAATACAAAGAAATAAATTTGACTGGTAGTTAAATTTGTGACTTTCCGTTTATGGTTTTTAAAAATTCAAATCCCTATAATCAGTTAAAAGTTAGGGAGATGAAATGGAGAATCAAAAAACTCAAACAGAATTAATTAAAGATAAAATTCGCTTACGCTATAAGGGGATTGATCCTGAAAGAATTAATGTAATACCTGCAAAAGCACAAATAGAGAATGTTCACGCTGATTTAGAAGATAAAAAAGTTGCTGTTTACGCAAGGGTTTCTACAGATGATGTTAATCAAACAACATCATACGAATTACAGCTAAATCACTACAGGGATTTAGTAAATCGACATGAAAATTGGACGCTTGTAGATTTGTATGCAGATGAAGGCATTTCCGGAACATCATTAAATCATAGAAATAATTTCATAAGAATGATAAATGATTGCCGTGCCGGTAAAATCAATTTAATAATCACCAAAACAGTTGCTCGTTTTGCCAGAAATACACTTGATTGTTTAGAATATGTTAGAGAACTAAGGGAACTCAAAAATCCTGTAGGGATTTTATTTGAAACAGAAGGTATTTATACATTAGATAGTAAAAGTGAAGTGATTTTAACTATTCTTGCAACTTTTGCACAAGAGGAATCACATACAAAAAGTGATATTATGAATGCATCTATTGATATGAGATTTAGGCGCGGAATTTTCCTAACCCCGCCTTTTTTAGGATACGATGTAGATGAAGACGGGAACTTGATTATCAACAAGAAAGAAGCAGAAATTGTTCGTCTGATTTTTTATATGTATTTAGCGGGATCAACTTGCCAACAGATTGCAAATACATTAGAAGAATATGGATTTAAAACAAAAAAAGGAAATACAAAATGGTCTCCGGGTTCAATATTGTACATATTGCAAAATGAACGAAATTGTGGAGACATACTTGCAAGAAAAACTTATACTCCAAACTACTTAAACCATAAATCAAAGAAAAATCACGAGAATAAAATGCAATATTCAGTTGATGAACATCACGAAGCTATTGTATCAAGGGATGATTTTTTAGCTGTTCAAGATTTAATTAGAAATGCAAAATATAAAAATAAAGGTTTTTTACCGGAACTCAAAGTGATTTCAAAAGGAGCATTAATTGGATTTGTTATAATTCACCCTAAGTGGAGTTCCTTTTCTGCTCAAGATTATATCTCTGCTTCTGAAAGTGTTTTAGTTGATAAACATGAAGAAAATGAAAAAAATCAATTTGTTGCTAACGAGGGAGATTTTGACCTTAGAAAATTCGAGGTTGCTCGTTCACAATTTTTTGAAACAACACATAAAATATGTGTGACATTTTCTTTTGACAATATTCTTTTTAATGCGGAATGCATAAGAAAATATGAAAAAGTTAAATTTGTAGAGATGTTGATTCATCCTGCTAAAAAATTGTTTGCGGTAAGACCTTGTAATGAAAGTTCAAAACAAGCAAATCAGTGGGCAAAAATCAAAGGTGAGATTTACTATCCAAGACCAATCAGTTGTAGTGCATTTATTAAAACAATATATCAAATTTTTAATTGGAATAATTTAAATAAATATAGAATAAGAGGTTTAAAAAGAGATAGAGATGGTGAAAGTTTAATTATCTTTGATATGACTGAAACAGAAGTATTTATACCTCAATCCGGACAGGAAATGAATATTCAAAATATTGAACCGTTTACAAATGGTCCCAAAAAAGATATAAAAGCATTCCCTTCAGATTGGGCTAGTACATTTGGTGAAAACTATTATAGACAAGCGCAAACAAAAGAATTATCGTTACTAAATGCAGAATTAGATTGGAATTTGACAGATGAAGGGATTACATATTCCGCAAATAACCCCCTAAATGTTACAAGTTCAGAAGACTTATATATCAATATTGACAGAATAAAAAAGGAACAGGAGATTAGTGTAGATGGAGAATAATGAAGAATTACATATCGAGATAACTGAATTTAAAGAAGATTCAAATGCTGCTAAAAAGTCATATCAAGATATTGAAATTACAGAAGATGCTGATTTTAATTATGATGGTTATCAAGTAGTTAGAGGTGAGTATTTTGCCCATATTTTTGAACCATCTGTAACCTTTAATAAGAACAAAGTTTACTTAAATTCTACCTGTATAAAGAAATTTCCGGAAATAGAATATGTACAAATTCTGGTTAACTCTGACGAAAAGAAATTAGCCGTTCGACCTTGTAATGAGGATGATAAAGATTCATTTGTTTGGTGTACTGCCAAAAGAAAACCTAAACAAATTTCTTGTAAGATTTTTTCGGGAATGATTTCAAATTTAATGAATTGGAATCCGGAATATAGATATAAAT
>JAJQFK010000288.1 GCA_021201175.1 Candidatus Gastranaerophilales bacterium
GATTTATTAAGATGTGGGCGACACTAAATTAAAAAGAAAATCCGGCTTATAAATGCCGGATTTTTTTTAGAAAAAATTTTTTGTATTTCGTAATAATATTTAATAATTAAGCAGGTAAAAAATGGAAACGATAAAAATCAAAGAAGAATTTTTAAATCAGGCGGTCATGTTATCAAGAGGAGCGGAAGTTCTTCCGGGCGGAATTGAAGAACTCGCTATTAAACTTCAAAAATCTAAAGAGGAAAATAAACCGCTCAGAATAAAATTGGGAATGGATCCTTCAAGACCTGATTTACATTTGGGACATACCGTTGTTCTTCGTAAGATAAAACAGTTTCAGGATTTCGGTCATAAAATTATATTAATTGTCGGCGGGGCTACCGCAATGATTGGCGATCCTTCCGGAAAATCAGATACACGCCCGAGCCTTACTAAAGAACAAGTTGATTCAAATGCTAAAACCTATTTTGAACAAATTTCTAAAGTTATTGATGTTAATAAAGCCGAAATTTGTAATAATGCTGATTGGCTTTATAATCTCACCTTTCCGGATATGTTAAAACTTGCCTCAAAAATAACAGTCGCTCAGCTTATGACAAGAGATGATTTTGCTAAAAGATATGCAGAAAATAAACCTATTGCAGTTCATGAGTTTTTTTATCCGCTTATGCAGGCTTATGATTCTGTAGTAATTGATGCAGATATTGAACTTGGAGGTACTGACCAGAGATTCAATACATTGCTCGGACGTGAAATTCAAAGTGCATACGGAAAAAAATATCCTCAAATGGTTATGCTGTTACCGTTGCTGGAGGGTACCGACGGAATTGTTAAAATGTCTAAATCTTTTCCTGAACACTGTATCAGCCTTACGGATTCTCCTAAAGATATGTATGGCAAACTTATGTCAATATCGGACGGATTAATTGTAAAATATTTTGCACTCTTGACTGATATCTCTAATGAAGAACTAAACTCTATAGAGGAAAAATTAAAAACCGAAAATCCGCGCGATTTAAAAATGAAACTCGCTTTTACTATTACCGAAATGTATTGCGGTAGAACCGCCGCAAAAGAGGCAGAAGAAAATTTTGTAAAAGTTGTTCAAAACAAAGAAATACCCGACGATATTCCTGAAATCAAAATTACGGAGGATATTACTTTGATTGATTTTATTTCTAATTTTGATAAATCATTAAGCCGCAGTGATATAAAGCGGCTCGCAGCATCCGGCGCTTTAAAAATTAATTCGGAAAAACAAACTAATCCGGCATACTTAATTACAAATTCAATGATTCCTGTTATAGTTCAATACGGAAAAAGAAAATATATAAAAGGTGTATAGTTAATGCGGTTGTTAAAAAAAATCTTTTCACAAATAAAAGAAGATATACAAACTATTTATGAAAAAGATCCTGCTGCCGAAAATATACTTGAAGTCCTGTTTTGTTATCCGGGATTACATGCGCTTATTCTTCACAGAATTGCGCATAAATTATCTTATTGGAAAATACCGTTAATTCCAAGAATTATTTCTAATATTTCAAGATTTTTTACGGGAATTGAAATCCATCCGTCAGCAAGAATAGGAAGAAGATTCTTTATTGACCATGGGATGGGAGTTGTAATCGGAGCAACAACAATAATCGGTGATGATGTTTTGCTGTATCAGGGTGTAACTCTTGGCGGAACAGGTAATGAACACGGGAAAAGACATCCTACGCTGGGGAATAATATTGTTGTCGGTTCCGGTGCTAAAATACTCGGAAATATTGAAATAGGTTCTAATTCAAGAATCGGTGCCGGCTCTGTTATTGTCAACAATGTTCCTGAAAATTCGACTGTTGTGGGAGTTCCCGGTAGAATTGTAAGGCAAAAACTTTTAATTCAAGGGCAATTAATGCACAATAGAATTCCTGACCCTATAACTTGCCAGTTAAATAGATTGAATTATGAACTACAGGAATTAAAAGCACAAGTCAAAGAAATCAAAAAAGACAGATAATAAATCTGTCTTTTTGTTATTGTTTTATTTTAATTAGTGATGTTTTGCGAAATCAAGCAATTCTGATCCGCAGCCTAATGTAAATATGTTTGCAACGAATCCTTTTATTTTTGTCCATGCGGATACTGTTTCATCAGTATCAATTCCGCAAATTGTTTTAAGTAAATCGCCTTCAGTTGTTGAGTCAACTTTGGAATTTTTCCACAAAACTTTTTGCATATAATTTTCATCTGCATCTGCTGCGTAATCTACTATGTAATCTTGAATATTTGTATATTTGCCATCGGTATTTTCTTGAAGCTGTGAATTTAATAAAGATTTTGCAACAGCCTGCAATTCTGAATCAGACAATGTTGAATATTGTGTTTGTTCTTTTAATAGTGATATTAAGTTGTTATAAGATTCCATTGCTTTATCTTCATAACCTGTTTCAAGCTGATATAACAGATTTGTAACACCTGTTGCAATTGCTTCATCTTGTGCGGTATCTTTTGTTTCGTAAGATTCTTTTGTATTATTATATTCATATTTATTTTCTAAACCTTCAGTATTATAAAAATCTGAATAATTAATACCGCCTGCTTGTGTTAATGTTGATGCTGTTGCAGCACCTGAAAAGTAACTTGCGTTTTGAAAAGTTGTTGTTGTTGACATAACCTAACCTCCACCATAAATTTAATAAACTAACCTAACCTAATCACATTTATATAAAAACATTTTTTTATTAAAAATTTACTATTTAGAACATTTTCTTAACATTTCTTAACAACATGCAGAACATGCAAACCCGCAAACCTGTCAAGAACAACAATAAACTCGGTTATGCAGAACTGATAAGTTGAGTTATTCTACGTGCCTATAACGTAGTGAATAATCTACGTTATAGGCACGTAGAATAACTCAAC
>JAJQFK010000268.1 GCA_021201175.1 Candidatus Gastranaerophilales bacterium
GTCATGTACAATGAAGTATAATCCGAAAGTAAATGAACTTTTGGCAGGATTAGAAGGTTTTTGTGACCTTCATCCGCTTCAAGATGATGAGGATTCTCAAGGTGCATTAAAACTTATGTACGAATTGCAAGAAGCTTTAAAAACAATTACCGGAATGGATGCAGTTACTTTGCAGCCTGCAGCCGGTGCGCACGGTGAACTTTGCGGCATGATGATAGTAAAAAAATATTTTGAAACTATAGGCGAAACAAACAGAAAAAATGTTATAATTCCGGATTCTGCCCATGGAACAAATCCGGCAAGTGCGGCTATGTGCGGTTTTAATGTAATAGAAATAAAATCAGACGAAAAAGGTCTTGTTGATATTAATGAATTAAGAAAAATTGCAGATGAAAATACGGCTGCAATAATGCTTACAAATCCTAATACATTGGGATTATTTGAGGAAAATATTCTTGAAATATCAGAAATAATCCATAAAAAAGGCGCCTTGCTCTATTATGACGGAGCGAATATGAATGCTATTATGGGGTATACAAATCCCAAAATGATGGGATTTGATATAGTTCATACGAACCTTCATAAAACATTTGCAACCCCTCACGGGGGAGGCGGCCCCGGAGCCGGACCCGTTGCAGTTACACAAAAACTAAAAGATTTTTTACCGGTTCCAACTATTGAATTTGATGGTAAATCCTATTTTAGAAATTATGAGATTAAAAATTCCATAGGAAAAATGAAAGCATTTTATGGAAATTTTTCTGTCTTGGTAAGAGCCTATGCTTATATTCTAATGATGGGCAAAGAATTAAAAGATGTAAGTGAAAATGCTGTATTAAACGCAAATTATATAATGCATAAATTAAAGGATTATTATTATCTGCCTTATGATACCAAATGTATGCATGAATTTGTATTATCCGGCGAACTTCAAAAAGATAATGGGGTTAATACTCTTGCTATAGCAAAAAGATTAATGGATTCAAATTTTCACCCGCCGACTATATATTTCCCGTTGATTGTACATGAAGCAATAATGATAGAACCGACAGAATCCGAAACACAAGAAAGACTTGACGATTTTATAGATACAATGATACAAATCGCAAAAGAAATAAAAACGAATCCTGATGAAGTTTTAAAACATCCGTTAAATACTCCTGTCAAAAAAGTAGATGAAACACTTGCCGCAAGAAAACCTAACCTTGCCTATAAATGCTTGTGATATTTAAATATAAAAACACTCCTGCTTATTTAAAGTAGGAGTGTTTCATTTCTTTATAAGTTTTTAAGATTAAATGTTTCAGAATATGAACTATATTTCTTTTCGGCATTTGCATCGTCATCATTTCCGTTAGCGTATGCTGCTGAGTCCTTTGCATTTATTGTGTGTATAATATTAACCTGATTGTCGCCGGAACCACGAGTAACAGCTAAATATTCATTACTTTTTGTATCAGGATTATATCTCATATATGTTCCGGCACTGATAAGTTCGTATTCTGAAATATCAATTCCCATTTCCTTTAACGAATCACTCTTATCAAATAATATTGATTGTGCAGACGCTGGAACTTCAGACGGGTCATCACTGTCATAATTAAATTCTCTTTTCCAATCTTGCAGTCCTGTAGAACTAGCACTTTCTGCGGTATCTTTAGTAATGTCATCATTACTAATTACTTGCTCTCTCTTTTCGGCGCGTATAATTGCGGCATCGATATCTTGTAACTGTTGTTGATACTCGTTTACCGTTTGTTGCAATTGTCCGGCTCTTGTATCATTAGCAGTTTCGGCGGTTTTCAATGCAGATTGTGCTGTATTATACTCGTATAGCGCAGTTTTTACAGCATCTGCCAGTTCACCGCTTGCATTATTAACATAATCACTAATTTGAGTATCTATTTTAGCAGCATCTTCCTCTAATTGTGTAAGTGCATTTTCTTCCTGAATAAGTTGCTCCTGCATTTGTGCAAGATTTTCTTCCGCTGTTTTAAGTTGGCTTTCAAGATCTGCTTTTGTTTGCTCGTAAACCTTAGTCGCTTGAGCTAGTCCCGCATAGTCATATCCGGAATTCTGGCCATTAGGCCCTTTTGTTATATAATCAGACTCATTTGGTGCAGTAAGTTTACTTAACTCTGTATTACATTTAGTTATCACTTCTTTTGTGTCTATTATTTGGGTTTTACAAGTACTTATAACATCGTTTTGATCAGATATTTGATTATCTATGTCAGTTTTTTGCTCATTTAACTGTTTAAATTCATCGTCAGCCTCTGCTAAATCATCGCATGCTTTATCATAGGATTCTTTTGTTGATTGAACATTTTCCTTTGCAATGATTAAATTAGAGTCATGTGTTTGTGCTTCTCTTAAATCATTTTGAGCAGTTGCTAAATTAGAAGCAACAGTTGTTCTTTCTGATTGAAGTTCTTCTAAACTTTCTGATTCCGCATTTGTACCGGAAAAATCAATTCCATAACTTGAATTAGTACTTATTGTTGGTGTATAATTTTCATTATTTACATAGTTTGTATCAGAGTAATATGCTTGGTCTGATGACATTTTGATTTGGTCTACTGAGAATTTATCACCATAAATAACATCAGTGTCTATTTCATCATTATCAGCTAAATATTCACTTAATGTAGCAAACGCGTTATAATCTTCCCAATAATCATTTCCATCTATGCCAAATTCTTCTGTAAAAGCTTCTGTAAAGTCATCTACACTCATCGTTAAGTTATCGCCGCAATTTTCTTCAAAAATACTTACAATGTCTGATCTGGAAATTTGTTTATCTATCCCATTATCGCTAAGATAACTATTAACATAACTAATAGCATCATTAATACTGTTAATTTCCGACATATC
>JAJQFK010000003.1:0-13748 GCA_021201175.1 Candidatus Gastranaerophilales bacterium
CTACGGCACAAGTTTTGTGAAACTTTTTTAAAAAGTTTCCCCGTCCGGAGGACAAAATTTTGAATTTGAATTAAGTTTAAATAAGCCATATATAAAAAACTCCAGCTTTGTTTCAAACTTATTCTTTTTACAGATGGTTTAACACTTATTCATTCAAAAAAATTGTACACAACAAGTAATCAGGTTTTTTATAAAATATTTCTTTGTGTTGCAGTTTAATTCAGAATTCAGCCGGATTATATTTCTTCAGTTCTGATTTTAATTGTAATTCTACTTCAAATGTACGATTTTAAGCTAAAAATGTTTATTTTTTTCACGTTTTATCGGATGATGTAATAAGAGGAATAAAAGTTAATGTTTGAAGAAACGGCAAATTATACTTTTGAAACTGATAAAGATTTCGATTTTGATTCAATGGCTCAAAGTTGCCTTGAGGATGCTCGCAAGTTCCATGAACAGTATCTTATAAAAGGACAGAAAAATGATTTAAATAATGCCGTTGATAATTATATTGATGCGATTAAGTTTAATCCTAATATTGCAGAAGCATATTACAGACTTGCCGCATTGTTATGGGATAAAGGAGAAATAAATCTCAATTCGGCAATTGAACAGTGTAAATCAGCTATAAATTTATCTCCGTCTAATCCAAATGCCAGAATTTATGCGGGATTCTTTCTTGAACTTGCAAAAAATTATGATGACGCCGAAAAAGAATTTAAAGCCGCAATAAAGCTTAGTCCTTTTAAATCCGCAAGGTCAAGATTTTCTCTTGCTTCTTTGTATCTTGATAAAATGCAAAATACAAAAATTAATCCTAAAGATTTTTCACAGTATTTATATTACATGTTATCCGGCAGTCTTACTGTTTCATTGGATTATCCTTCTTTAAAAATGATTTATAAAAACTTATCAAAAAATATTTCTTTAGCTTTTTATAATTTTGCTGGAGGCTTTCTTGAAAAAACAAAAAATTATACGATGGCGGTTAAAGCCTACGATATAGCTGCTGATGCTACCGGCAGAAGTGAAATATTTTATAATAAAATCGGTGACATAAATATAAAAGAAGAAGAAATTTCAGAAGCCAGAAATTCTTATATCAAAGCCCTTGAAGCTAATCCGTATAATAAAGAATTACTTCTAAAGGTTGCTACTATTTCGCAGGTTTATTTTGAAAATGATGTTGATATTCCTATTGACTGTTATTCAAAGCTTCTTGAAATTGAAGAAAATAATGCCGGAATATATTATGAATTAGGTCATTTATACCTAAAAAAAGATGATTATATAAATTCTATAAATGCGTTTAAACTTGCGTTGGAAAAGGATAATTCTAATCCGTTTTATCATAATGCGCTGGCATATTCTCTTGTCAGAGCGGAGCAGTATGATGAAGCGTGCGAACATTACAAATTTGCAATTGAAAAGAATCCGGATCCTGAGTGGACTGCAATAGTTTGTCAGGCATTGGCTTCCTTGTATTATAATGTTTTTGATGATACAGACAGCGCAATGGATTTACTGCAATTTGCAATAATGCTTGATTCTTCTAATGATGAGGTCTTTTTGGAACTGGGCGACATTTATTCAGACTCTGAGGATTTAGACAGCGCAATAAAATCTTATTGTGAAGCAGTAAAATTAAATCCTAAAAATCCGATAGCTTATAATAAGTGTGCTATGGCTTTATGGCAAAAAGATTATCTTGAAGAAGCAATTATTGCCTATAATAAAGCTATTAATATTGATTCAGGCTATTATGCCGCTTATAATAATTTAGGTGTTATATATTTAGACGGAATACGTAATTTAAAAGAAGCTGAAAAATTATTTAAAAAAGCTATTTCTCTTAAAGAAGATTATGTTATGGCTCATTTTAATTTGGGACGTACATACGCTGTATTAGAAAAAAATATTGATGCCGCAAAAGAATTTCAAATAGCATTAGACTTTAATGAAAAAAATCAGGAACTTGATTCTGAAAGTATCAAAACAAAATTATATGAGTTGTTTGAAGTTTAGTAAGCCCTTTGGAGTGGGAAAAATGCGAGCGGCAACACTAGGATATATTATTTAGTATTTGTAATTGAATTTTTGCGGGGCAATATCCGCTATTTACCTCAATTGCTTTGTTAAAAGATAATGCGGCTTTATCATACATTTTTTTCTTAATATATAATTCTCCGTTCAAAAAATGCGTTTCAGGATCCTTATAACAAATATCAAGACTTGTTTTTAAATATTCCTCCGCTTTGTCATAAAAGCCGTTATTTAAAAAAACTCTTGCACAGTATTTATAAACCTCTCTGTTAAAATTGCTTAGTGATTCTGTATTTAGTAAAACCTTGTCAATAAATTTATTTTGATTGTAAAAAAATAACATCTCTAAATCTTGTTCAAAGAAATTTCTTATTTGAAAATATGTAGGATTTTCACTGTTTTTATCCTGAACAAGTCTTGATAAAAAATAAAGCCATTTAGCAGCCGGAGATTCTTCTTTTATAAATTTTAAAATTAATTCAGCCCTAAATGCTTTTCCTTCCATTAAAAGGCAATAAGAGAGCATAAGATAATTTTTTGATTTTTTAAAGTAGGATTTAGCTTTTTTTAAATCTTTCTCATATAAAAAAACCTTCCCTAACATATTAAAACTCCGGATATCATTTGAATTTACTAATAATTCTTTTAATCCGGAGTAATTTTTATCCTTATAAAACAATTGATATTTATTTATCATCAGATTTAGGCTTTATTGGTATTCATCTCATTCTGCTGCATTTTAGCACGTTCCTGTCTGATAAATTCCTGCGCACTCGGATGAATATTTTGTGAGTACGAACCATTTATTAAATTTTCAATATCTTGTTCTCCCGGTTGTTTTACGGGTTTAATATTTAAGTTAGCAAAATATTGCTGAAAAAAACCTACCGGATTCTCTTTTAATTTTAATATTTCATCAAGATTAAAATTTTTATAATTACATTTTGAAGCATCTTCTATACACATTTGAGCTTGAATAGAGTATGAAGTGAGCTGCGGAACCGTATCAAGCGCAATAACCTCATCAAATGCTGCAATAGCTTCATCTTGCATTGCAATTTGCATATAGGAACTACCCAAATAGTACCATGCAACAGCATTATCCGGATTATAGTCGGTATACTCTCTTAACTCCGATATACAGCCTAAATAGTCTTTAGCTTTATATTTTGCAATTGCCGCATTTATAATACCCGCATCGCCGTCTGCAGCTATAGCAGTCATTGTGCTTATATTACAAAATGTCATAAATGCTGCCAAAACTAAACCTGTTATAAATACTTTTTTCATATTTAATATCACCTTCCATTGTTTTGTATAAGAATGCAAAAACAATTCAACCTTATAATAAATTATATACCCAATTATACAAAAATTCCTAATCTATTCATATTATAAATAAAAAATTTTTTTTAATTTTTTTATCCGTAAATATTTCGATGGCATAATAGCTTATATCTACTGGATTTAAATGAAATTTATTTTTAATATCACTTAAAAGTATGAAATTTTTTTTAAACTACTATATTAACAATTGTAACATATGTATAATATATGTATATGTTGAGTATAAAAAATGCCGGCGGGGAGGATAAGCATGAAAATAAAAATTAAGGATACCGCAAGAACGAATAAAAATTGGAGTCTTTATAAGCTTGCAAAGGTTCTTGACCTTCCGCAGCAGACTGTTTATAGTTGGGCAAGCGGAAGAACACAGCCTTCTTATGAAAACATGGACAGACTCTGTGAAGCGCTCAATTGCTCTGTGGGTGAATTATTTGAAGCTGAACCCGTTCAGCAAAAATTAAATCTTGCAGTTAATCAATAAGTTCATTATGTGCTTTATCTGCTATTGTTTCAGGATTTATATCCGTATAACAAGGTGTATTTGTGAGATAAATTAAATATTCAATATTACCTTTTGGTCCTTTTATGGGGGAATATGTCAGGTCTTTTACAAAAAGATTAATATTTTCACAAAATTTTATAATATCATTTATTACTTCAACATGAATTTCTTTTTCCCGAACTACCCCATTTTTTCCGACCTGTGTTTTTCCTGCTTCAAATTGGGGTTTTATTAATGACACTATTTCAAATCCATCTTTTGAGGCAAGTTTTATTATATTTTCTATTACTTTCTTGATTGAAATGAAAGATAAATCCATTGTTATAAATTGAGCCTTTTCATCACCATCGTCATATATATCTTCTAAATTGCAGGATTTTATATTGACTCTTTCTATAACTTTAACTCTGCTGTCGGTTCTTAATTTCCATGATATTTGACCATAGCCTACATCAACGCTGTAAACTTTTTTTGCTCCGTATTGAAGCATGCAATCAGTAAACCCGCCCGTTGATGCACCGGCATCAAGACAAATTTTATCTTTAATATTTATCCCGAATGTTTTCATTGCTTTATCAAGTTTAAATCCGCCTCTTGAAACAAACGGCATGGATTTTATTTCAAATACCGTATTGTCTTTGGGTTCTATTTGATAACCCGCCTTAGTTATTACAATTCCGTCAACCTTTACATCTCCTGCCATTATAGCAGCTTGTGCTTTACTCTTTGTTTCAAAAAATCCTTTATCAGTTAAAATTTTATCTAAACGTTCTTTTGTCATTTTAAATATTAAATACCCTTTTTGCGTTATCGGTTGTTTCAATTTTTATTTCTTGTACGTCCGTACTTCTCAATTCGGCGATTTCTTGAGCAATATATTTTAAATATGCCGGAGAATTGAGTTTACCGCGGAATGGAACCGGTGTAAGATACGGGGCATCTGTTTCTAAGAGCATTCTGTTTAGCGGAATAATTTTTGCGGTTTCCTTCAAGTCTTTTGCATTTTTGAAAGTTACAACACCTCCTATTGCAATATAATACCCCTTATCAATACATTTTAAGGCAAAATTAGGCGCCCCTGAAAAACAGTGAAATATTACATCTTTTAAATTATATTTGTTTAAAATTTCAAATACATCATCATGGGCTTCTCTGTCATGGATTACGACGGGCATTTGTACCTCTTGTGCTATTTCCAGCTGAGCATGCAAGATTTTCTTTTGTTCTTCTTTTGTGTCTGCGCCATAATGATAATCAAGCCCTATTTCTCCGATTGCCGTAATCTTTTCATGTTTTAAATAATTATAAATTTTTTCTTCGGTTTCTTTATTGTAAGTTTTAAATTCGGAAGGGTGTACCCCTATTGTTCCGTATAACATGTTGTAATTTTCACAATAAGAAATGATTTCCTCAAATGTTGACGGTTCTACTCCCGGGATAATAACCTTTTCAACTTCTTCATCAGATATTTCATTCAAAAAATTATCGAAATTCTGCTTATATTCATCAAAATTTATATGCGAGTGTGTATCAATCATATAATTGCCTCTTTCGTTATTTTATTCTAATATAAATTAGATAAAATTAATATCTTAATCTAGTGTCGCCCGCATTTTTCGATGACTCCTCGTCACCGAAAAATTGGGGCTCACCTTTTCAAGGTGTCACTCGAAAATTTCGCTCACGTTCCTTATCGCGAAATTTTCTTGGACAACTTAATATGTGTTTACATGGTGACAAATATTATTTTTAGAGGTTTTGTATAAATAGTACTACAGGAAATAACATGTCGAATATCATAAATAACACAAATTATAATCACATTGACAATAATATAAACAAGAAAAATGTCAAAAAAGCTTCTATTGCCGGAAGTGCAATAGGTATAGGCGCGGCTGTTGCCGGAATTTATGCCATGGCAAAAAAGGGTAATCCTTCCTTAAAATTAAAAAACATTTCATACGAAGAAAAAGATGTTCTTTTAATTGGGGCTGCATCTGTATTAGGCGGTCTTGCCGGGGGACTCGCCGCTGATAAAGAAAAAAAGAATATTAAACCTAAATTACGTGAAGCATCGCAGCAATTTTTCGGCAATATGGTCTGTCCTATAGGACTTTTGGCGGCAAGTAATAAGTTTTTAGATAAAACTAACTTTAAACTTCCTCAAATTAACTCTGCTTCAAAAACCGCTAAAGCTGTTAATACAGTATTAAATGTTTTGCCAAAGGCTGCTCTTACCGTTGCCTCCCTCGTCGGCGGTATGGAAATTGGTAATAAAATTATGAATAATGTTAATAATAAAATTTTTAAAGAAGATGTTAAGCATGATGTTAAGCCGGAAGATTATCTCGTTCATGCTGATGATTTATGTCTTACCGCTAATATGCTTTTGAAAAATGTAAAATCAGTTTCGGCAGTAACATCAAAAGTTTTACCCGCAACTTTTATCGTTGCAGGTTCAAAAACAGGCATGCAGCAATCAGGCGAAAATGCATAAAATTTTTGCAATGAGTTTGATTGCCCGAGAAAATTTATATTTTCCCTATTACCCAGGCATGGATATCATTAAATATAATTAATACCATAAGTGCAACTAAAAGATAAAAGAAGAAATTGCTCAATCCCTCTACAAATTTCTTGCTGACAGGTTTTCCCGTAATCTTTTCAATTATCAAAAACAACAGATGTCCGCCATCTAATGCCGGCACCGGCAAAATATTTATTAATGCAAGGTTTAATGAAATCATTGCCGCTAATAAAAATCCTTGAAATATTCCTTTGTAAGCTAT
The DNA here is from genome assembly GCA_021201175.1 of Candidatus Gastranaerophilales bacterium. Taxonomy (GTDB): domain Bacteria; phylum Cyanobacteriota; class Vampirovibrionia; order Gastranaerophilales; family Gastranaerophilaceae; genus Avigastranaerophilus. The sequence continues at coordinate 6,682 of JAJQFK010000003.1, forward strand.
TATTTCTGTTCCGATTTTTGTAATTGCAATAATCCCGTTCATCTCACTCATCGGAATTTTACCTTCAAACAGCTTTAACAATGTTGTAACCATAAATCCCATTGTGTAATTGACATAATTACAAGTTCCGTCAATAAGCTGTTTAAAAGTCTTAGTTTCTTTATAATTCTCACTGAAACTTTGTTCTATACCCGCCATCCCTTCTTTATTCGGGTATATATTTTTTAATTCTATTTCTTCATTATTCCGCAATACTGTTACTGATACCGGTTTTTTAGTATCGGATATTGCATACGCTATATCTTCTAATGTTGAATCATAATCTAATTTATAGGTATTATTATAATTTATTTTATCTCTTAAATTTTTTTGCAAATCGGACAACGGTATTTCATTGGAATTGTATTTTTCAATTCCAAGAATATTTTCGAGTGATAATTTGACCGGCTTTTCATCTTGAAATTCCGGAATTATTACTTGTGTTCCGGCTTTTATAGTTTCTTGCGCATTTAGTTGAGGATTTAATAATTTTAATTCTTCAAGTTTTTCATCAGCGATATTTTTATCGGTATACCCGTCAAACTCTTTGGATAGTACAAAGTATTTTGTTAAAGTTAAAGGATAAATAACTTTTGTACCGTTAACCGTATATATCTTATCTCCTTGCTGTAAACCCGAATTAAGAACCGATTCAACAGCAGAAGGCGCAAATTTTTCAAATGTAACTGTATATGAATTATCCGGAAGATGTCCCCAGATTAACCCTGTGAAAAATATTAATGCATAAGCAAGAATAACATTAAATATTACCCCCGCAGAAATAACCAGAGAGCGCTGTCCGACTGTTTTATTTGAGAATCTTAACGGAGAATCTTTTGGCAAATCACAATCTTCTTCATCGTCCGGAAAAGAAACATAACCGCCAAGCAAAAAGGCATGGATAAGTATTTGTGTTTCTCCTATTTTTTTTGAAAACAAAGTAGGTCCCACCGGAAGCCCGAAACCAAATTTATCTACTCTCATTCCTACCGCTTTTGCTGCCAGAAAATGCCCTAACTCATGTATAAGAATCAATAAACTTATAAGCAATATCATGATTATTGCACTTAAAAACATATGTAAGAAACTCATTTTAATATTCTCATTTATCTAATATAATTTATTATATGATAAATCTTTTTGAAAAACTACTAAGCTTAATATATATCCAGCCTTGCTTTTTTTGTAAATCCACAAAAGATGATAATATTATATGCAAAAAATGTTATAATAAAATTCATTTTTTACCGAACTCCGCATTTAGGGAAAAATATCATTGTAAAGTTTATGCTTGTACTATGTATGACGGTATAATTAAACAACTTATTATAGATTTAAAATATCATAATCAGAAAAAACTTGCTAAATTATTTGCAAAAATTATGTTTGAATACTTCAATTCGCTTAATTTACAGTCTGATTTCCTGATTCTTCCGGTTCCGATACATAAACACCGTAAAAAGGAACGAAAATATAATCACATGGATTTAGCCGCAGAAGAATTTTCACGCTTTACAGGTTTTAAGGTCAATAAGAATTTTTTAAAAAGAATTAAAGATACCTCAAAACAATATAATCTTCATAAAAAGGAAAGATTAGAAAATATAAAAAATGCTTTCGATTTGAATTTAAATGAAAATATCAGCAAAGAACAAAATCTTTTAATAATGGATGATATAACCTCAACCGGCACTACTTTTGATGAAATAGTAAAAGTATTGAAGAAAAACGGATATAATAATATAACATCTATTGCTTTATCAACTCCCGATATATGGAATTAACAGATATAATCTACTGTCGGGCATATACTATGTTACTTCATATCTATTAATATTTTTACTGTGTGTTTTAACAGTTTATATGCCCATATAAGTATTAAAATTGCTCCTATAATTCCGGTTAATGCATCAAGATGTATACAGTTAAAATATTTTCCCCCAACAAGTGCAAAAATGGTCAGAACTGAAACTATAATATCCGCGAGTATATGGTAATATGCAGCTTTATAGTTATAATCCGTGTGAGAATCAAAATGACAATGTAAGTGAAGTTTACCTTCCATTACAATAATGCAAATAAAATTTATTACAAATGCAAATACCGACGCGATTATTGCTTCTGTAAATAAAATTTCTTCGGGGGTAAAAAATCTCATTACCGATTCATATATAATTGCGAAACCTGTTATTGCAAGAAACATTGAACTTGTATACGCTGCAAGTGTTCCTATTTTTTGAGTTCCTTTCGGAAATAAATCAGAATTTTTTAATTTTCTTGCGAATATATATGCCGCATAAGTTATGGAAAGTGTCAGGACATGTACTGCCATGTGTATACCTTCCGCAAGCAATGACATTGAATTTGTTATTAATCCAAAACCTATTTCTCCCAACATTGCCACTATTGTAAACAGTACTACTATTAATATTCTTTTTTCATTTTCCGATATTATTTGTATTTCGTGTTCTTCTTGCATATATTATTTCGATTCTGCCAGCATTTTAAATTTATTAAAATCATCTATAGTATCTATTCCGATTGAATCATAATTTACAACTGCTGTTTTGATTCTCATTCCGTTATATAAAGCTCTTAATTGTTCTAAACTTTCAGCTTTTTCAATATCGGGCTGTTCTAATTGGGTCATTTGAAATAAAGCCCCGCGCTTATAACCGTAAATACCGATATGTTTATAAAATTTTGCTATTCCTTCATTTCTTTCAAAAGGGATTTTTGAACGTGAAAAATAAAGAGCATACCCGTTTATATCTTTTACACATTTTACGGTGTTTACATCATTAACATCTTTTTCATCTGTAATTTCTGATAAAAGGGTTGAAATGTCTGCATTCTCATCATGTTTTAAAAGATTTATTACTTCTTCTATACAGTCGATATTTATAAGGGGTTCATCGCCCTGTAAATTTATTATATATTTAAAATCACTGTGTCTTTTTGCAACTTCCGCTATTCTGTCACTTCCGCATTTATGGTTTTCCGACGTCATTTCAACAGCTGCACCGAAGGATTTAGATGTATTATAAATTTTTTCGTTGTCCGTAGCGATAATAACAGAATCCGCAGATTTGACCTGTATTGCTCTTTCCCAAACCCATTGTATTACCGGTTTACCCTGTACTTCTAATAACGGCTTGCCCTGGAGTCGTTTAGAATTATATCTCGCCGGTATTATTATTGCTGTTTTCGACATTTAACTCTCCTTTTGTGCAATTAGCGCAACCCATTCTTGCTGCTGCATTTCTTCTATAATTTTCATATTGTTATTTTTAAGCGCATTTATTACAATATCCTTTTTTTCTTCCAAAATTCCGCTTAAGACTATTTTTGCATTATTTTTCATTATTCGCTTTAAATCCGGCATGATTTCTGCCAGAATGTTATGCAGTATATTTGCGAAAACAAAATCGTATGTTGCAGAGGGTAAAATTTCAGAAGTCGCTGTTTTGAATTTTATAGTGCTTTCGTTATTAATAAATGCATTATTTTGTGCGGTTTCAAGTACTGTATCGTCGTTGTCAACCGCATCCGCCTGCTTTGCACCGAGCTTCATTGCGCAAATTGCAAGTATACCGGAACCGCAGCCTATATCCGCTATTACGGAATCTTTTTTCATATATTTTTCCGCCGCTTTAACGCATAACTGTGTTGTTGCATGCGTTCCTGTTCCAAAAGCATTTCCGGGGTCAATATTGACTACTATTTCATCATTTTGAGGTGTATAAATTTCCCATGTCGGACATATAACGATTCTTTGAGATATTTTTGACGGTTTCCAATGTTCTTTCCATTTTTTTGACCAATCAACTATTTCCTGCTTTTTTATCGTTACATTCCATGAACCTAAATCTTCACTAAAGATTTCTTTTTGTATCAAGTCTTGTTTTTTGGAATAAAAAAAGTTTTTTATTTCATCAAAATCCAACTTATCCGCCGAGATATATGCCTTTATTACATTGTTCACAGAAGAAACAAGTTCCAAATTTTTATATTTTTCTTCTGCTGTGATTATTCCTTCGCAATCAAATTCCGACTGAATAATATCACATAAAATATCAGCGCATATCGGATTAATCTCAATACACAGTTCCCAGTATGTTTTGTTTTTTACTTGCAAAATACACCCATTCTTCTAAATTTATTATATCTGTCCTCTTTTAATATTGCCGGATTTGTATTCTTTAATTCATTTATTTCTTTTAAGATTGCAGATTTTAAGTCAGCCGCAATTTTTTCATAATCGCAGTGTGCGCCGCCTAAAGGTTCTTTGATAATTCCGTCAATAATATCAAGTTTAAGCAAATCTTCACTTGTAATTTTCAGGGCTTGTGCCGCTTCATCAGCTTTTGAAGCATCCCTCCACAAAATAGACGCACAGCCTTCCGGAGATATTACAGTATAATATGCGTGTTCAAGCATTAAAACTCTATCTGCAACAGCAAGTCCTAATGCTCCGCCGGAACAGCCTTCCCCTGTTATTACCGCAATGACCGGAACATTTAGACGCGCCATTTCTTTAAGATTAACTGCTATTGCTGTTCCTTGTGCAGTTTCTTCCGCTTTCATGCCCGGATATGCCCCCGGGGTATCAATTAATGTTACAATCGGCAGATTAAACTTAGAAGCATGCTTAAACAATCTAAGTGCTTTTCTATATCCTTGCGGCTGCGGCATTCCGAAATTATATATTAAATTTTCCTTTGTTGTTTTGCCTTTTTGCGTACCGATTAATACTATATTTTGTTCGCCGAGTCTTGCAATACCGCCGATTATAGCACGGTCATCAGTACCTTCTCTGTCACCGTGAAGTTCCATAAAATCCGATGTCATTAGTCGAACATAATCTAAAAAATTAGGTCTGTCGCTATGACGTGCAATTTGGAGTCTTTGTGCGGGTGTTAAATTTGAATAAACTTCCTTTTTATATTCATAGGCTTGATGTTCAAAGTTTTTTATTTGTTCGGATACATCAAGTCCTGACGATTCACTAAGACTTTTTAACTCCTGTATTTTTTCTTGTATTTGGTATAATGGTTTTTCAAATTCTAAAATAGCCATTGAAATCTCCTATCTATAGTTATGCAGCCTGATAATTTTGGCTATATTTGATTTCAAATCAGCTCTTGAAGAAATCATATCAATTTGACCGAATTTCATCAAATAATTTGCTGTTTGGAAATCTGCCGGAAGGCTTTGTCTTATAGTTTGTTCAATTACTCTCCTGCCTGCAAATCCTATTCTTGCATCTTGTTCAGCGATTATTATATCTCCGAGGGTTGCGAAGCTTGCTGTAACTCCGCCGAAAGTAGGTTCTGTTAAAACCGTAATGTAAAGAATCCCTGCTTCTTCCAGTTTTGCGGCAGCACAACTTGTCTTAGCCATTTGCATAAGACTTAAAATACTTTCTTGCATTCTGGCTCCGCCCGATGCAGTTACGGCAATCATTGGAATCTTTCTTTTTAAAGCTTCTTCCATTGCGAGTGTTACTTTTTCTCCGACAACACTACCCATTGAACCGCCCATAAATTCAAAATCCATTATTGCAACACTTACCGGAATCCCTTCTATTTCTCCGACTCCTGCAATAACGGCTTCATTAAGATTTGTTTTGGCTTTTGCTTGTGCTACTCTTTTTTTATATGATTCCGTATCTGTAAAATTCAACGGATCTGCTGCCGTTATATTACCAAATTGTTCTTCAAATGTACCCTCATCAAACAATTGATTTATACGGGTTCTTGCATTTATTCGGAAATGATAATTGCATTTTGGGCAAACTTGTAAATTTTCTTCGACATCTTTTTTTAATAATTGCGAATTACAATTATAACATTTTACCCACAGCTTACCTATGCTGTCATCTATCTGTGCTTCGGGAGCACGTCTTGCTATTTGCATTTCTTTGCGTTGTTCAAACCAATCTTTTACGGTCATAAAAGACTTCCTCCGCTAATCTACTTACATTTTCACAACAAATACATTATACAACAAATATAAAACCATAAAATATTAACCTGTTGTTCATAACTATTTTTTTACATTTTTTCCGGCGCCTGAACTGATATAAGCTCCATTGCGGATTTTAATATTATTGTTACGGATTTTACAAGGCAAAGCCTTGCTGCCATTAATTTATCATTATCAACAAGTACTTTTGAAAAAGTATAAAACTGGTGAAAACTTGCCGCAAGTTCCTGCAAATATTTTGTCAATAAGTAAGGAGTCCTGTTTTTTGCGGCACTTATTACTACGGACTTATATTCTTCAAGCTTTAATATTAATTTTTTCGTTGTTTCAATTTCTTTTTCGTTATCAGTTTGCCATAATACTTCAAAGTCCAGAGGTGTAATTTGGGATATTATATCATTAATGGACTTTATATGTGCTGATTCTGTTTTATTATTAACTATATCAAATTTTTCTTCCTGTGCATGTCTTATTATTGAGCAGGCTCTTGCATGTGCATATTGAACATAAAATACCGGATTTTCATCTGTTTTAGATTTTGCAAGATTTATATCAAAATCTAATGTTGTATCAATACTTCTCATTATCATCCAGTATCTTGTTGCATCAACCCCTACATCATCTATAAGTTCATCAAGGGTAATCATTTTTGTTCTTTTGCCCATTCTAACCTGCTCGCCGTCCATAACAAGGTTGACAAGCTGTCCTAAAAGCACCTCCAACGAATTTGGATTGTAACCGAGAACTTCTATAGAAGCGCGCATTCTTGGAATATATCCATGGTGATCCGCGCCCCAGATATTTAAAAGCGTATTAAATCCTCTTTGTAATTTATTATAGTGATAGGCAATGTCCGCGGTAAGATATGTATATGCACCGTCTGATTTTTTTATTACTCTGTCTTGATCATCTCCGTATCTTGAAGAAGCGAACCATAACGCCCCGTCTTTTTCGTATAAAACTCCGAGTTTGTCAAGTTTTTTTATACACTCCTCAACTTCGCCGGATTCATGAAGTGTTAATTAGCTAAAATAATTATC
>JAJQFK010000003.1:13758-14634 GCA_021201175.1 Candidatus Gastranaerophilales bacterium
ATCAAAATGTGTATGGAATTTTTCTAATAATGATTTTTGCAATTCCAGCATTTTTTGTCTTGCATATTTTGATAAATATTTTAAATACTCTGAATTAAAATCTCCTTTGTATTCTTTTTTTATTTCTTCTGCCTTTAAAGATTCATTCTTTATAAATTCCTTTGCAACAGGAATTAAATAATCACCGGTGTAATAATTTTTTGCTTCTTCTTCGTCTTGCGGGAAATTAATATTAACACCAATTTCCATCAAAATCCTTATATAAAGAGATTTCCCGAGTTTCTGAATTTGACTTCCGGCATCATTGATATAAAATTCTTGATAAACATCATACCCTGAATATTTCATAACATTAGCCAGTGCGCTGCCCATAGCAGCCCATCTGCCATGCCCTATATGGAACGGACCGGTCGGATTTGCACTTACATATTCAAGTATTACTTTATTTTCAGCACCATAATTATTTCTTGCATAATCAAGACCTTTATTTAAAATTTCACACGGTATTTTATTTAATAAGTTCGGATGAATTTTAAAGTTTATAAATCCGGCAGTAACATTTATATCATAATCCCCTTTTTGTATGTTTGAAGCAACCAATTCAGCAATCTTTACGGGCGGGAGTTTGGCATATTTTGAAAGAGGGGAAATATTTACGGCAAAATCGCCAAATTGCAAATTTTTCGGTACTTCAATTTGTATGTTAAATTCATCGGTAACCTTCATTTGTCCAAGACTTGAGGTTTGAGTCAATTCATTTACGGAGGATAAAACTTTATCTAAAAAATAGGTTTTTAACATAATTCTACTCTATCTGTGTAATTCACATAATCTAGTGTCGCCCGCATTTTTCGATGACTTCTTAAAATTCCTTTA
>JAJQFK010000092.1 GCA_021201175.1 Candidatus Gastranaerophilales bacterium
GTATACTTAATTTCATTAAAGGCATTTATTAAATCATCTTTTGTAACTGAATCAATTTCATTAAGTATTTCTTTCCTGCCTGTTCCGTAAGCATGATTTTTATAAATAGTTCTGTAATAATTATCCTGTGCTTGAATTCGAGGAGAATCAAGGTCTGCTTCAAATTCGCCTTTAATTTTTACAATTTCTTTTTCGATTTCATCAAAGGTCGAATTTTCAATAATATCTTCAAAAATTTCAAGTGCAATATCTAAATCTTCATTCAAACATAAAAGTTTAAATCTGACGAAATCAGCTCTTTTTTCAATTGAAAGTTCAATAGCATTTTCGTCCAGTTCTGTTGCAAGTTGTTCAGAGGTTCTGTTTTTTGTTCCCTGAAACAGAAGCTGGGTCATTAAATAAAAAAGCCCTGATTTTTTTTCATCATTATTTATTCCGGCATACAAAACAACCGCGGCTCTGGGGGTATTATTATTTTTTTTGATTGTAGTTTTTATTCCGTTTTTTAGGGTATATTTTTCCATTTTTTTATCCTTTACTATCCTCGGGGGCTAAATTATTTTTTATACGACTCCGGCATTAACACTGCAATTACTGCTTTATTAATATCTAAATATTCATTTGCGGCAGTTTTTATATCTTCAGTTGTTATAGTATCAATCGTATTTATGTATTCTTCGACACATTCAAGTTTATTGCAAAGTGTCATGTAGAATCCTATTGTTTCTGATATATCGGAAACTGTTTCAGAATTTTGAGCAAAATCAGATTTGAGTTTCTTTTTTGCTTTATTCAACTCTCGTTCCGATATATTTTCAGTACAAATTTTGTTAATTTGTTCTTTTATGAGATTTATTGCATTTTCTTTTTCATCAGGTTTAAAATTTGCTTGAATAAAGAAATTACCGCCATCTCTAAAATGATAATAATCAGTAGAGACGATATTGAATACAGGTTTTTGTGCTTTTTCTATAAGTTCCTGATACAATCTTGAACTTTGTCCTTGCCCGAGCAAAAGACAAATCATTTCAAGTATTACCGATTCTTTTGTTTTTATAGCTTCAGCCCCTAAATAACCAAACATTAAGAAACCGGTATTTATTTGTGAATATTCCTCAACAATTTTTGTTTTCCCTATGGATACATCTATCGGGTATTGTTCATTAATTCTATTGGGGCGGTCTTTAAAATCGAATGCTTTAACAACCATGGGAATGACTTTTTCAGGTTCTAAATCTCCGGCAATTATTGTTACTATATTATTTGGAGTGTAATGTGTTGTGTAATAATTTAAAACATCTTCTCTTGTTATGGTTGAAATAATTTGTTCATTTCCTATAACATCACGCTTATAAGGATGTGAAGAATACATATTATCATTTAACAGATTATATACTTTTGTCCATGGCTGGTCTTTTCTCATTCTTATTTCTTCTATTACAACATGCCTTTCGCGCTTTTCTTTTATTTGAGTATCATTTAAATCAAAGGGCGCACCTATTTCATTATCCGGAATTACGGGGTCAAGCATCATATCGGCATGCAAATTAAGTGTTGTTTCAAAATTATCGGCATCATTAGGAATTGTAACATAATAAAATGTGTAGTCTTTCCATGTTGCAGCATTAACAATTCCGCCTTTTGATTCAAGCGTTTTATCAAATTCACCTGCTTTATGTTTTGATGTTCCTTTAAACATAAGGTGTTCCAAAAAATGAGAAATTCCGTTGTTTTTGTCATTCTCGTTTATAGAACCTGTTTTGACCCAGCTGCTTATATTAAACAGTCCGCCTTTTTTGTATGCAAAAACTATTTTGTGTCCGTTTTCTCTTTCATATATTACAACCGGCTTTTCAAGATAAGGATATAAAATCGGTGTTTCTTTTAAATTTTCCATAATAACCTCTAAATATTACAATCTTTAATAATTGTATCAGATTTTGCGTTAATTTACTAATAAATTAGCAAGTTTTTTTTTTCGGGTTTTTAATGCATGTGTGTATGAATTTAAGGAATTATCAATGAGTATATCACCGGTTTCATTTAAATCATTAATGGTTTTTACGCTTAAAGACAATAAGCCGAAAGCCAGCGTACCGGATTTGGTAAAAATGTCTTTTGCCAATAATCCTAAATTAAAAAATTATAAACTGCAAAATAATATAATTCATCATGATGAAAAAATTGACGGCACTATACATAATGCAGCAAGAAATTTTGCAAAAACTCTTGATAAAAAATATAAAAAATCGTTTTATAATGATTCAAAAAAAGTTTATCTTACAGAAGCAGATTTTTATGTAAACCCGAGAGATACTGAAAAAAGATACTTTTTAACTGCCGCTTCTCAAAAAGACGAAGGTAATATTCATAAAACTTTGATTAAATCCCCAGCGTTTTATGTCGCAAGATTTTATCCGTAATATTTTTTAAATCCCGTTTCTATTGCCTTTGCTATATCTTTTCGGGTTAATTCGCTGCGTATTTCACTTATACAGGTTATAGAGCCGGTATTAAAGTTTTCTTTAAATATATTTTCTATATGCTTTTTATTGTAACTAATCAGAACTGAACCATGCTGCAATATATAACCTTGTTTGCGTAATTGAGCGGAACCTATAAGCTTTTTTCCGTTAAAACACAAATCAGCCCCTGTTGATATAAGCATGCAATAGGAATGTTTCACATCAAATTGTTTTTTTGAAACGGTATCAAGTTCTATATCAAGAGTTTTAAATCCGAAAATTAAGGCTTTAGATATTTCTTTATATGAATTTACTACACTGTTTCCGTTTTCAATAGCAGATACCGGACAAATAAAAGAATAAGTAATTTCATCATTATGTAATAATGCTCGTCCTCCGGTTGCACGCGTTACAACATCTATTTCATTTTTATGGCAATATTCCAAATCAATATCTTGCGGATTTTGATTTCTCCCCAAAGAAACACATGCCGGCTTCCAACCGTATAATCTTAACACAGGTATTAAGGATTGATTTTTTACAGCAGAATCCAAAAGATATGAATCAAAATTCATATTGTACAATCCGGTATGTTCTTCATATTTGTAAAAATCCATCATAAAGCTAATTCTATAACATAAAAATTTTATTTACAAAATAATTAAATGCACTCGACACCGGATTATATGGAGGATTAATTATGGAGAAAAAATTATTAAAGGGAACAAAAACGCGTGAAAATTTGATGAAAGCTTTCGCAGGTGAATCTATGGCAAGAAACAGATATTGTATTTTTGCTTCCATGGCAGAAAAGGAAGGACATATTCAAATTGCCGAAATATTCAGAAAAACAGCTCTAAACGAAAAAGAGCATGCCGAAACGTATTTTAAATTTCTTGACGGAGATGATGTTGAAATTACTAATATATCAATTCCTTCATGTTTAGGTACTACAATGGAGAATTTACTTTGTGCAGCGAAATACGAAGAAGAAGAACATTCAACAATGTATCCCGAATACGGTAAAACAGCCGAAGAAGAAGGATTTAAAAATATTGCCGCAACTTTTTATAATATTGCCGAAATAGAAAAACATCATTCAATACGGTATAAAAAACTTGCCGACAGGCTTGAAAAAGAGGAGATGTTTAAAAGTGATAAGAGTATAAAATGGGTGTGCACTCATTGCGGATACATAGCCGAGAATACGGAGCCTCCGAAAAAATGCCCCGTATGCGGTAAACCACATGGATATTTTGAACGCTTTTGCGATTGTCTTTAGTACTCATTTGGGGAAAAGTCTTTTTATCGGTATACAATGAACTAAATTTTATACGGATAATCAGACTTAATTTCCCAACCGTCATACATAATTAATCCGGAACAATAATATCCTGAATTTTGGCAGAATTTCAATCTATCTTCCCGGCTAATTGAAGTAACATTAGTACCATAGCTGTTGTACATATAATAATATGTATCAATTGCTTTGGCAACAGGATGTTCCTTTATATATGTTCCGGAAAGTAAATCAAACTCAAATCTGTCACGTCCTAAGGCATTAGGACCTTTTGCGCCGTTAACATCAATTTCAATACCAATTCCGGTTGAACCATAATCCCAGCCTTGAGTAATTATTGTTCCATCGTGCATTTTTCCGCCAATGCATGAACTAGCAGTTATTTCATCTAAAGGCATATATTTTTGAAGATATTTTCCCCAAATGGCATATGCCCCTTTAGAATAATCCCATCGGGTAGAAGGAGTGCGATACTCTACTTCTGCAAGTTTAACGGCATTTGAAAGATTAGAATAAAATTTTGTTAATCTGATTGAAATTTCCTGTTTTCTGTAATTAGCCATGAGTACAGGCGTTGTAAGCGCGGCAACAACGCCAATAATTACAAGGGTAATTAGAACTTCTGCAAGAGTAAAAGCCGATTTTGCTTTTTTATCTGTCTTGTATTCACAGGCATGTGTTACGAAACTTGAAAATCCCCCCCCCGCGGCGGATTTACGGACGGATGAAATCCGGATAGCGAGCGGATTGAACCGGCAGGAACGGAGTTCCGAAGGTGAAACTCTGCGAGCGTGGAGTAAATCCAAGAAGCGGATTTACGGACGGATGAAATCCGGATAGCGCAAAGGAATTCCAAGAGGCTGTTTTTAATATTATTCATAATAATTTTATCCTATTTTAAATATATCTCCAGTGTATCAAATTTAGTTGTATTTTGCAATTTTTTTCCAAAATAAATATTATAACAGCCGGTGAATTGCCCCAAAAAAGTGGACAATCAACTTGCTAATAAAAAATTTCTATCTTAATCTAGTGTCGCCCGAACTATTTAAGGTCTTATTCTATCCATTAATCTCGGGAACGGTATAGTTTCTCTGACATGAGGCAAACCGCAAATCCAGGCAACTGTTCTTTCTACTCCAAGTCCAAAACCGGCATGAGGAACAGAACCGTATTTTCTTAAATCCAAATACCAATCAAATATTTCCTCTGAAAGTCCCTGTTCTTTTATTTTGGCTCTTAACTTTTCAAGGTCATCTTCTCTTTGACCGCCGCCAATCATTTCGCCATATCCTTCGGGCGCAATAACATCAACACAAGCTGCTTTATTGCCGTCTTGTTTCATATAAAATGCCTTAACTGCCATAGGATAATGATGTATCATTACAGGTTTATCAAATTCTTCCGAAATAAGGGTTTCTTCATCTCCGCCGAAATCCTCACCCCAAGGAGTTTCATTTCCCTTTTTATGCAATATTTCTATTGCTTCATCGTATGAAATGCGAGGGAAAGGACGTTTTATATTCTCAAGCTTGGAAATGTCACGTTCAAGTGTTTCAAGGTCGCTCCTGTTATGCTTTAACACTTCGGATACGATATATTCAATAAATTCTTCTGCAACATCCATATCATCATATATATCAGCAAATGCTATTTCAGGCTCTACCATCCAAAATTCGGTAAGATGGCGTCTTGTTTTTGATTTTTCGGCACGAAACGTCGGACCAAAACAGTATGCTTTTCCGACAGCCATTGCCGCCGCTTCCATGTACAATTGTCCTGACTGGGTTAAGTATGCCTTTGTATCGAAATATTCAGTTTCAAACAAATTTGTAGTACCCTCACAGGCATTAGGAGTAAATATCGGTGCGTCTACAAGTGTAAAACCGTGTGAATCAAAGAAATCTCTTATAGACTTTATTATTCTGTGTCTTATATTAAGTATTGATTTTTGTTTTAAAGACCGCAGCCATAAGTGTCTGTGTTCCATTAAAAAATGAGTTCCATGCTCTTTAGGAGTTATTGGGTAGTTTTCGGATTCGGATATTATTTTAACATCTGACGCATCTATTTCAAAACCTATTTTTGAGCGGTCATGCTTTTTTACAACTCCGGTTATTTGAATTGAACTTTCCTGAGGGATTCTGTCAGCGAGATTAAATACTTCATCTGAAACATTTCCTTTAAAAATAACTGCCTGAATTTCTGCTGTACCGTCACGAAGTTGCAAGAAATGAAGTTTTCCGCTTGAACGCTTATTATAAAGCCACCCTGATAACGTTACTTCTTTGCCCTCATAATCTTTAATATCACGAATCCAAATTTTTTTCATAATTATCCCTTTGTTTATTCTCGGATTAATAATAACATATTATTAACAAATATTAAATATGTCCAAACAAAATTTTCTCGGACAAATTTTAAAATACAGGATAAAAAAACAGACTACAATTTTATAGCCTGTTTTTAAATCTTTATATTAGCTGTATTCTATATATCTAAAGGATAATCATCCGGGATTTCCCATCCGTTGTTCATTATATACGCTGAACAATATTGTGCATTACTACTACATGCAGATTTTAGGGTAGATGATGTTGCATCTGTGTCAGGAAATCTCGCTCTCCAATATGAATCTAACTGTTTTACTTTTGGATGGTCTTTTATATATGAATTTTTAAACATTGCAAACCAAAATCTGTCATAACCATTTGCATTGGGTTCTGCATTACCATTAATATCGATAAATAACGTAATATAATTAGCGTTAGAAGCATTCAAACTATATTTCATACCATCATTTGCTACAGCAGTATAAGAAGAACTAGATACATCTTCCGCAGTACTATTCATATATTTTTCTAATTTGTTTTTTACTTTTGTAATACCGGCATCATCCGCACTTGTGTAATAACTCATAAGCGGGCGTCTTTCCCCTGCCTCAACAAGCTGCATAGCCTGTGTAAAAGTAGAATAAGCTTTTTTTAATCTTGTTTCTGTTTCTGTTTTACTTACAGAAGTCATTAATACCGGAATTGTCATTGCCGCTATTATACCTATAATCGTCATTGTTAAGAGAACTTCCGCTAATGTAAACCCCGGAATAAATTTATCGGGTAAAAATTTTGTGCGTTTATTATGCCTTTCAGGCTTATGGGGTGCTAAATCCCCCCCCCCCGAGGCATTGCCGGGATTCTTCCGTTTTTCTTAATATCATAATTATAATGCTCCTTTGAATACTACATTATCTATTATACTACATTATCAGGTCATTTTCAATTCATGCCGGTTCACAATAAAAGAATGTGTGCCGAAAAAATGCGCTCGGCGACGAATTATATAAACAAAAAGACCTTTAGAAAATTTCTAAAGGTCTTTTTATTACTAAACTATGGTTACTAAACTTCAATATATTCTTTTAAACGTTTGCTTCTGTTAGGGTGGCGAAGCTTTCTTAATGCTTTAGCTTCTATTTGTCTTATACGTTCTCTTGTAACTCCGAAAAGCTGTCCTACTTCTTCTAAGGTTCTTTGACGTCCATCATCCATACCGAATCTTAAACGAAGTACATCACGTTCACGGGGAGAAAGCCCGCTTAATACTTCTGCCAAATCTTCTCTTAAAAGTTCTTGCGCTACTGTTTTTACGGGCGCATCAGCATCTTTATCTTCAATAAAATCGCCGAGTCTGGAATCTTCTTCTTTTCCTATCGGAGTTTCTAATGATAAAGGTTCTTGTGCGACTTTGATTATTTCTCTTAATTTGGGAACAGAAATATTCATTTCAACGGCAAGTTCTTCTTCCGTCGGCTTTCTTGAGAGTTCTTGAGCCAATTTACGGGTAATTTTTTTAAGTTTATTAATTGTTTCAACCATGTGGACAGGGATTCTTATTGTTCTTGCCTGATCAGCAATTGCGCGGGTAATCGCTTGTCTAATCCACCATGTTGCGTATGTAGAGAATTTATAACCTCTTTCGTGGTCAAATTTTTCGGCAGCTCTAATAAGACCTAAATTCCCTTCCTGAATTAAATCAAGAAAAAGCATGCCTCTGCCTACGTATTTTTTAGCAATAGAAACTACGAGCCTTAAATTAGCCTGAACGAGTTTTCTTTTAGCTATAATTCCGGCATTGCCGCCAAGAATAATTTTTTTCGCCAAATCAATTTCCTGTTCGGCGGTTAATAATTTTATACGACCTATTTCTCTTAAATACATTCTTACAGGATCATCGAAAGAAACACCCTTTGTAAGCAGTGCATCGGAAATAGATACTTCATCGTCATCATCTTCATCTTCTGACAAATCAGAAGCGAATAAGTCCTCATTTTCCATTGTATCTATAATTTTATTTCTTTCGGAATTAATAATCACATCCATACCATCTCTGCTGATTGATTCAGGCTCGGACATTAATATAATACTTGAAGAATCGTTCGATTCACGTTCTTCCGCTTCTTCGTCAATTATGCTAACTACTGATAAATCTGAAATTTTCTTTTTGTTCATTCAATTATTCTCCGATTTTTTGCTTATTTTTTATTTTTTCTCTAAGCTGCATTTGAAACTGCATAGATTCTATATCATCATCATTTAAGTGCTTATACTTTTTTGCGAGTTCTTTTTTTTCGCAATCATTTTGATATTTTTGAATTCTGGAAGCATTTTCTCCGATAACCGTTTTAAAGTCCTTATCCGATAAGTTTTTAAAACTGTCAGCTATATATATTAAATCTGTAATTATATCCTTTAAATCATTATCCTCGGCAAATTGTGCATACAGGGCTTGTATCAATTTTTCACCATCATTATTTACCCTACATAACAATTTGTCAATTGTTTCTCTGATAATAATTAAACTTTTATTTGTAAATTTAACATTTTTTACCGTTTCCATGATATTTGTTAAGTCGGAATTACTTCCACCGGTTAGAAACAAGCTTAATAAATTTTTTTGTGCTTTTTCGGATATATTTGAAGAATTTGTTACAATTCGCCCAAAGTCTTTTACAGATTCAGTTTTTATTGTTTTTGTCTTGTTTACCTCCCTAATCAATGATTTTTCGTCTATATCAATCCTGTCTGATACCAGTTTTATATATTCATTTTGAACTATATTATTCGGAATTTCCTCAATTAAAGGCATGATTTTTTTTATCAGTTTTAACTTATCTGAAGGAGAAATATCAGGTGTAAACTCTTTTAAAACCTGTTCTAATTCAAAATCAAGCAGCAACGGCGCCTTTTTTATATATTTTTTATACTCCTCTATTCCGTATTCTCTGATATATTCATCTGGATCTTTGCTGTCAAACGGCGCAACAACTCTTATTTCACAGGTGTATTTTTCATCGGAAATCCCTGAATAGGTTTGGTCAAATATTTTAATATTTCCGAGTCCGGCAAAAGCTTCTTTTATAACCTCCGTACTTCTTTTTGTAGCTTTCAGCCCCGCTGAATCAGTATCAAAAGCAAGATAAATCTTTCTTGACTTTGAATATTTTGCAATAAGTTTTATATGGTCAACCGTTAAGGCTGTTCCGCAGGACGCTGCGGCATTTTTCAACCCCGCTGCTTGCGCGGATATAACATCAAAATATCCTTCCATTATAACTATATAATCATCAGATATCATACTGTTTTTCGCTTTGTCAATACCGTATAATATCCGGCTTTTATTGTATAAAGGAGTATCCGGAGAATTAAGATATTTAGGATTTTGACCTTCTTCTATAGCTCTGGCGCCAAAAGCAATTACATTCCCTGCTTCATCTCTGATAGGTATCATTATTCTATTCCTGAATCTATCTACCGTATCCCCTTTTTCTGTTTTTACCGTCAGCCCCGATTTTTCCATAATATCCGGTAAAAAATCCGCTTTAAAATGTTTTTGAAGTTCGTTATATCCTTTTTGAGAATAACCTATTTGATATTCATTTATTATGTCTTTTGTAATTCCCCGTTTTTTTAGATAATTTATTGCGCTTTGCGCTTCTTGACAGGAATATAAGTTGTTATGAAAATAATCGGCAGCTTTACTCAATAATTTTTTCATTTGCTGTTTATCTTCATTATATTGCTTTGAATTTCCGGCAGTTTGCGGCAGTTCTATATTAAATTTAACTGCAAGATCCTTTATAACTTCCGCAAACGTTTGGTTATTTATTTTCATTAAAAAACTAATGGCATCTCCGCCTTCACCGCATCCAAAACACTTAAATATTCCTTTTTGCGTATTTACACAAAAAGACGGAGTTTTTTCTTCATGAAACGGACAGCACCCCCAGTAATTTGCACCTTTCTTTTTTAATACCACTCTCGATTGGACAACATCTAATATGTCCAATCGGCTGCGTATTTCGTCAATTACTTCACTATATGTTTTTTGTTCCGTCATTTATTATTTCAGTCCGTTCATTTGTGCAAGTTTGTATAAAAATTCATCATGATTTTTTTGTATTAATGGAGAGGGCAGAAAATTTTCTTCAAATTTTATAAGTACATATCTGTCTGTCATGCCGGAAACATAATCACATACAGTCTGCATTATATTTTTATCATTTGATTCTGGAAATTTTGTTTTTAACTCTGAAAAATAATATTCAAACAGTCTTTTAATGACATTTTGAGCCTTATCTTCCGCCTGTTTTGCCGGTGAATTATTATATACATGCTCAAACATCCATTCTCTTAATTTTACAAATTGCTTGAAGCATTCCTCCGACATTAATATTTTATCTTTTCCCATACTATTTTCAACAATATCATTAACAAGTTTAGTTAAACGTATTCTGTTTGTAGTTGAAAAGTATTCAACGCTTTCTTTTGGAATATCCTGTGTATTTATTATATTAGCCCGAATTGCATCTTGAATATCATGGTTAATATAAGCAATTTTATCGGAGATTCTTACAACCTGACCTTCTATTGTTGACGGCATGCACTGATAGGAATGATTTAATATACCGTCGAGTGTTTCTTGTGTGAGGTTTAGATTCTCTATAAATTCTACAATTCTGACACTCTGCTCATTATGTTTATATCCATCAGGCATTAACTCGTTCAGTACTCTTTCGCCACTGTGTCCGAACGGTGTATGTCCTAAATCATGCCCCAATGCTATTGCTTCTGTTAAATCTTCATTAAGTTCTAACGCTCGTGATATTGTTCTTGCTATTTGCGAAACTTCAAGAGTGTGTGTCATTCTCGTTCTAAAATGGTCATCGTATGGTGAAAAAAATACCTGCGTTTTATGCTTTAATCTTCTAAATGCTTTTGAGTGGAGAATTCTATCTCTGTCCCGCTGATATTCCGTCCTTAATGTACAAGGTTCCTCATATACTTTTCTGCCTTTTGTATTTCTGCTCTTAGAGGCAAGCTCCGATAGTATTATATCTTCCTTATCCTCCAGACGTTCCCTTATTGTTTTATTTTTTTGTTCCATATTTCAATCCTTACCGGTATATTTTATAAAAAATATTCCATATATACCAACTTTTTAAAGCTTTTGTTTAGATTATTTAATATTAGCTTTTATATAGACTTGATTTATTAACGCTTTTTTTATATTATCTTGTATATATAATACTTGAAAGGATAAAAAGATGTCAGTTGAATGCGCAATATGCGGAAAAAAACCTTTGAAAGCTTCAAAACTTTCATTCTCTCATAAACATAATGTATACAGACAAAGCCCGAATTTGCAGTCTGTTAAAGTTGTTGAAAACGGTACGGTTAAAAGAATTAAAGTTTGTACTTCTTGTTTAAGAGCAGGTAAAGTTCAAAGAGCTGTTTAAGTTAAATAAATATTTTAAAATGAACCCTTAAAAAAGGGTTCATTTTTTTGCACGGTTTTAAGAAACCGCACGCCTATGCAGAATATGCAGAAACTCCCGAAAGAGATTTCTTGAGTGCCGATACTACTTCTGTACTTACTTCGCCGTCTTGTGCTTTTTGGTTCAGGATTTTTAATGATTCATTTATGCTCATAGAAGGCTTATAGCTTCTTTGTTCCCTTAATGCCGAATATATATCGGCAACAGACAGTATTTGACCTAAAATATCTGCATTGTTACTAACAGGTTCATGGTGATTTTTTATCAATTCCAAAACTCTTTTATTCATTCCCGTTTGTGATAACAGTTCATAACCGGCTTTTGCATGCATATCCATTACTTCTTTTTCTTTATTCGTTAATTTTTGCGGTTTATTTATGATTTCTTCGGGGATTAAAATCTTACCGAAATCATGAAAAATGCATGCTTTTTCCAGAACTTTTTTATCAGAAGGAGAAATATTTAATTCGTTTGCAATTTGCATTGCATATCCTGTTGTTGTTGTAAGATGAGAATTAATTATAGAAGTAACATTTTGGGGATTTATACTAACTTCTAAACCTTTTTCAGAAAACATATTTTTTATATTCGGATTCTGTTCAACCAGTTTATTTACATATTCCGGAGATGAATAAGCTCTTAAAAGTTGTTTTGGAGAGTATAATTCCGTAACAGATACATAATTCCCTCCAACATTCCTGTTTCTTAAAGGAGATGTTTGAGAATTACTGTGTACAAATCCGTCTTTTTGCGGTCTATTTTGAATAAATTTAATGCTGCCGGACGGATTTATACCATTAGATATAGCAATTTGCTCTATATTATTACTTACCTGCAAGAGATAATCTCACTTTACTTAACTTCAAACCTTACTTTTATATAAAAACATTCCAAGCTATAAAATTGCGCATACCGGTAATTATGTAAAAATTTATTAACTTATGTATAATCTAGTGTTAAAAAACTCGCAAAGGCGGTTGAGTGTAGATATTCTACGTGCCTATTGCACGCTTGCAACTCTACGGACAATCAAAGGTTTTTTCTTCTCCGCATCGAAACCGCATAATTCTTTTATGTTTTTCCATAACTGACTTTATGCCCCGGCTTCCAGCTGCAATTACTCCTTTACCGTATTTTGTTTCTATTTTATCAACAATAGCAGACAGTTTTTCACATCTCGCGTTTTTTTCATCTCTAAAAAAAGTCAATTGTTCTTTTTCTATATTTTTTAAAGAAAAAGCACAGACCCCTGCCGCCCTGTAAATAACCCCATCAATAAATATATTTTCAAAAAGTTCATTCACATAGTCAGATAGCAGCATTTCTGAATTAACAGAAAAATTAATTTTTTTATCTTTAAAATAAACTCTGAAATCTTTTGTACGCAGCATAACAGATATAACATCGGTTGACAAATTATGTTCCCTTAATTTTTTGCAGACATTATGAAGATGTAATAATAATTCTGTTTTAATATACTCTTTATCGGAGGAAAATTCAGGAAATGCCCTTGTTCTCTGAATTGATTTTGGTTTATCCGGTATTGCGGAAATGGGAATAACACTTCTTCCTGATAATTCGTATTTTAATTCAAGCCCTTTTTTCCCGTAATTGTATCTATAAAATTCATCATCTTTTAAAAGGATTTCGTCTGCATAAAAAATACCGAATTTTCGTAAACTTCTTGCTATATTACGTCCGACTCCCCAAATTTCCTCGACGGGAATATTTTGTAATTCTTCATTTATCATATTGTTCCCTATGTAGTAAGCGAATTTACGGGATTTTGCTTTATGTGCGGCTAATTTAGCAAGCATTTTTGTTGAAGATATGCCTACAGAAACTGAAATACCTATTGCTTCTTTAATATCGTCACGTATTTTACAGGCTATTTGCGGATAGGATAAATTCATCAGGTTATTAAGTCCGGTGACGTCTAAAAAGGCTTCATCTATAGAATATACATCAACTTTATCAGAATAATTCATTAAATATTGCATCATTCTGCTTGAAAGTTCCTGATACAAAGTAAAATCAGAACTTAAATAAATAACATTTTTAAAGTTTTTCTTTGCAAGAAAATACGGCATACCCATAGTAATTCCAAGCTTTTTAGCTTCATTTGAACGCGCAATAACACACCCGTCATTATTACTTAAAATACAAAGAGGCTTTCCTTTAAGAGATGGATTTCTCCATATTTCGCAGCCTGCAAAAAAATTATTTCCGTCGACAAGTGCTATTTTTATTTCTTTCATTGTAAACCATTCCTAAAAAAAACTTGCGAGAATATTCGTGGAGGTTGAATACCCTCGCATTAGAAGAATAAAGTGTATATATTTGAATAATTTATAATTTTCTTACGATTCCCTGTACAATTCCGAATATTATAAGTTTTTCCTTCGGGTACAAATTCGGGTAATTCGGATTGGCAGGTTCTAACCATATTTTACCCTGTTTTTCACGATATGTTTTTAAGGTATAGCCGTCATCTATAAATGCAATTACAATATCGCCGTTTTTTGCGCTTTGAGATTTTTTTACTATTACCTTATCGCCCTCAAATATTCCCAAGTCTATCATTGAATCACCCGAAACTGTAAATAAAAAAGTTGAAGGACTGTTTATATCAAAGCAATCATCAAGCGATATACGTTTTTCTATATAATCATCAGCGACAGAAGCGAATCC
Organism: Candidatus Gastranaerophilales bacterium; assembly: GCA_021201175.1. Taxonomy (GTDB): domain Bacteria; phylum Cyanobacteriota; class Vampirovibrionia; order Gastranaerophilales; family Gastranaerophilaceae; genus Avigastranaerophilus. Next base: position 14,291 of record JAJQFK010000092.1, read on the forward strand.
CGCCTTTACGGCTGATGAAAACAATACGGCGCCGAACATTTCTTTATTTATATAGAATCTATTATTTTTTTCATGTATTAAATTTTCCTCCCGCAATTTATTAAAATATTGCCACACTGAATTTTTATGTTTAAAACCAAACTCTTGAGCTATTATATCAAAGCTTGGCAATACATCTTTTCCGTATAATTCTTTTAATTTTTCAAAGAATATTTTTTGTTTTTCCGTAAGCATAATTACATTATAGACAAATGTCTATAAT
>JAJQFK010000066.1 GCA_021201175.1 Candidatus Gastranaerophilales bacterium
ATCTGTTATTTGCGTATGTCTAGTGCTTGTTAGCCTCTTTATTTCAACTGCTCTTATAAACTCTCTACATAGTCTCGATAAGTTATAAATAAAATTTTTATTTTTAAATTGATTAGTAAATGCATCGGTACTCAAAGTATCCAAGTTGATTTGTTCAAAAAATTCATATTCAGCATTTTTAAATGTCCTAAATACTTCCGGATATTTTTCCAAATCTTCTTGTAATGCTTTTATAGTATCTGTTGTTTCTTTTGTAATTTGCCCTTCAACTGCAAAATCACATACGTCGTATACAATTGTTTGAATTAATGCTTGTTTAAATAATAAATGTGCATATTTTTTTAATTTATCCGGGTCTTTTTCTTTTGTTGTAAGTAGCGTTAATAAATAGTTAGTTAAAAATAAACTCCCTCCTGTTTTTACATCACTTACGAGAGTGTCCAAAATTGTATTAATTACTACTTGTTGCCCCAACGGTATTTTCAAAACAGCTTCTTTTATTAATTCAGGGCTTTTTGTATCTTCGAAATCAATATCTATCAATTTTGATAGAGAATTTTCATTTGTAAAAACACCTCTTGCAAAAAAATATGAACCTGTTTCTATAGTTTGGTCTTTAAAGTTCATCCTATTTTGTTTTACCCTCCGAATATATCCTCTTCCCATTTTTTCAGTTATCAAAGTGCTTAATGTCGCATTAACTGCTCTTACTCCGCCTGTAATAGCGGCATCAGAAGTACCGCCGGTTATAAGACTTCCACCTGTTGCAGCAGATGCAGTATGGGCTCCAAGCCCCAACCAAGATGTTATAAGTTTAGCGCCGCCAACACCTAAATTAGTTCCTGTACATAACTCTTTTACATAATATTCTAATGATGGAATTATTGGAACATTTAATTCATTTTGAAGATTAGCAAACATAAGGAATTGTGTTGTTTGTAGAAAAATCGTATCAGCTCCTATTGCGGCGCCTTCTCCAAATGCAGCAGATATTGCGCCACAAGCTGCAGAAAATGCGTGTACAATATTTTTACATTTTTTTTCATCATCTGGTTTCATTCGACCTGCAAATGAAACCATAGGAAAATTTGATTGCGTTTCTGAAAATAGTTCAGGCTCTTGTTCTTTCCAAGTTTCTTCAAATTCAGAGAAAAATATTCTTACCTGTTCTAAATCTTTTCTTTTGTTTACATCTTCTAATGTTAATATTTTCTTTTTCTCAAGTTCCTCAATTTGTTCTTGTGCATACTTGTTAAAAAATAGAACCACATTTTTTCTGATTTTATCGTTTTGGATTAACTTGTCAATATTTTCTGTTTTACCAAATATCCCGCGAGAATGAGCTAAGTTATTCCTAAATACCGATTCTGCATAATCATAATTTTCTAATGCATTTTTAACACCATATCGACTTTCCGGTAATGCCGGAATTTTACTTTGCTTAATGGTTGTACAGATTTCAGGGGGTTTTTGCCTATGTTTGGTTTTATGAAATTGTATGATTTCATGAGTTTTTACAGGAGTTACAAACATACCATTTCCTTAATTAAAAAATCTTCTAAGTGTATATATTAATTCGCCGATTATACCTCTATCTTGTTCTGAACTCATATCTATAATTCCGTCACCATCCATATCATAATCAGGTATGCCATCTCCGTCTATATCAATATCGGCAATTCCGTCACCATCTATATCCAAAAGTTCATTGGGTGATAATAACGGTTCTTTCCAACAATGCAAACGAATCATACGATTCTGATATTTTGCAAAATTAATTGCTTCCTCACTGCCCGGTTCGGGTCTGTATGCTTCATTAATAATTTTATCTCTTACTTCATAAGCAGAATCATCAAATTTTTCATATTCTTCTAAAGGTAATGTATGAGTCGCATTTCTGCCACCTTCATATACCTGTATTCTTGTTCCAAAACTCGGATAATTTTCATCTATGTAAGATTTTAATCTTGCGTTATTAACTGTTTCTGCAACTGTTTCTGAGCCTAATATTTTTTTAAATGGGGCAAAAACAGAGTTATCATCAATCTCGGGGCTATATGAAGCTAAATATCTGTCACCGTCTTTATCTGTTGCAGCAATAATCGGATTACCGAATATATCTTTTATATCATCATTTTGAGGTAGGTTTTCACTGTCTTTTGCTTTAATTAAAGATTTAAGATATCTTTGATACGTTTGTCTTTCTTCTTCCATTATTTTTGCAGATTTTGGTTTACTTGGTACGTCGTCATTTCCGTCCCATGGGAATAAATCATGTCCTGAAGTAAAACTTGGTACTGCAATACATTGAAGACTAGCCCCATCCAACACTGCTGATATTTTCGCAGCAGGATCTACAAATATTCCGCTTTGAGTATCTATAAATTTGTTATTGCCTAAATCAATATCAACACTTCCGTCATAATTTCTGAATATACCATTCTCCCAATCTACTATATCATAATCGTCTGCATTAATTTCTATACCTGTTCCCTCAAATTTTATAATTCCTTTTTCATCATCAATTGTTACTAAATCAGATTGTACACCTTTATCTGTTACCAGATATCCATTGTCATCAAACAATAATTCATCGGCATCCTCGCCCATTTTAACCATTGCTATTGAAGTCGCCAACCCCAATAAAAACGGAGAGCCTTTTATTTTTAAATCTTTTAAAGATGAACTTAAATCTTTTTCTTTTCTTGCAGTTACTTGTTTGTTTCTTTTTCTAAATCCCGAAAAAGAAACAGAATTTTCTTGTTTTACAAAGCTATCATTCGGATTTGAAATATTTTGATTCGCTTTAGATTTAAAACTTATCTGATTATACTTTGGTATAT
>JAJQFK010000074.1 GCA_021201175.1 Candidatus Gastranaerophilales bacterium
GCAATAGGATTGTTAAATTATCCTTATCGGAAGAACTTCCGCATATTGCCTTTGACGGTTACGTTGGAAGAACTCTTACTTCTTCCGATGAAAGGTTTGGAGATGTTTTAATACCCGATTATGCGCAATATAGATATCTCTTGCCTTTGACTTTAAATTACGAACTCGATTTGTGGGGGAAAAACCGCCTTAAAACAAAAGGTATGAAAAAGCAGCTTGAAATGCAGGAACAGGAAGAAAGAGCACTGTATATTTCACTTTCTTCAAATTTTGCAATTAACTACTTTAATCTTATTAAAACAGATGAATTTTTAAGACTCCAAGATGAAGAAATAAAAATTCAAGAAAAAATTTGCGATTTTGTCCAAAAAAGATATGATTCCGGATTGTCCAATCAAAACGAATTGTTAAAAGAGCAGAAGAATTTAACTTTTTTAAATGAAGAAAAGAATAATCTTCTTGAAAAAAGAGAGGTGTTAATTAATCAACTGAATGTCCTTTTAGCGGATAGAAGTTTTAAAGAAATAGAAAGAAGCAGTTTCTCCTGTCTAAATCCGGATTTTACTGTTCCTGAGATTATTGATTTCGATGTAACAGAAAAAAGACCCGATGTTATATCTTCCCGTTTAAAACTGGAGAAAGCCGGATATGATGTCAAAATTTCAAAAAGAAATATACTTCCAAATTTCGTTATTACCGGAAATCTTGGCTACAATGCATACAGTTTAAGTAATTTATTCGGAACCCATACCGGACTTGCAACTATAGGAGTAATTCCGTATCTTGATATATTTGACGGCGGAAGGAAAGTAAATATAATGAAATTAATGAAAAGCAGGTACAATAAAGCTTTTGAAGAATACAACAAAAGACTGCTTACGGGTGCACAAGATATTAATGATGCACTATACTCCGCTAAAATTGCCGTAAAAAATTATCAAACAACAGAAAACAGATTAAATTTACAGGAAAAAGATTTTTATTTGATATCAAGAAAAGAACAGCTTGGAACAGCAAATATTATTGATAAATTAATAAAGCAGCAAGAACTTATTTTGATTCAAAAACAGGATGTTTCTTCAAAAATCAATGAAATTATTGCCTCTGTTAATTTATATAAAGCTGCCGGCGGTGTTGATGTATTTTCGGGATTAAATAGTAATGATTTGTAAAGAAACATACATATTTTAGCAATTTATTTTATTACTGTTTTTTTATTCTTTGGAAATATTAATTATGAATATAAACTCAATCCCCCGAAATTACAGTATGATAAATAATAATAACAGACCGTCAAGTCAAACCTCCTTTTCAGGTATATACAACAGGAAAAAGGATGTTATTAATACTGTTTTTATACAAAAACCGTTAAAAATGGAATACGGTCAGAATTATATTGTAAGTTCAAACGCTAAATTTGTTGTAGACTCTGCAGTTGTTGATTTAAGCACTCCTGACGGAAAAAGAATAATAGATGATTTAAAACCGAATCAAAATATTTCCTATGTTGATTATAATCAAAATAAAAAGAAGCTTGAACTAACCAAAATAGACAGAAATAAACTCTTTGCCGTTAATACAGATAAAAATGTAAATATTCAGATACTGCCGTCTTTAAAAATGAAATACGTATATGATTTTACACAATTAAATTCACATAAGATTTTACCAAAAGGTACTCCGTCCATTATACCTTTAAACGGTCAACTGGTTGTAGATGGTGATTATACCTTTGATTTTAGAAATAAAAATATTCAGGATGTATTAGATGAATATGGTTGTATAACAATAGGTACTGATAAGTATGCGGATATTCCTATAAATAAAGCTAAATTTAAACCTGATTATACCTTATTTATACAGGCGTGTCAAAATAATAAAGTTCTGGCTGCAGATATAGGGTATGGATACAATACTCAATACCTGCCCGTCAATATACAAAAACCGTTTTATCATGGAGTATCAAATATAAAGTTTAGACAGCAAAACATAGGAGATTGTTACGTACTGGCTCCGTTATATGCATTATCGACAACCCCCGGCGGCGGCAAAATTTTGGAAAAAATGGTAAAAATGAATAATGACGGCAGTTATACCGTAAAATTTAAAAATAAAAAACCAATTACTATAAAACCTGATGAATTAGACGGACAAAAAAATTTTTTTGATGATATGAAAAACAGTGTACAAGGTGATCCTGGAATTAAAGCTATTGAACGTGCATACGCAAAAATGGTAAAAAGTATTTTGCCGGGATATACTATGTATTCAGAAATTGATAAAGGCGGACTCCCTAATACAGCCTTAAAAAAGATGACGGGGCTTGAAAGCAGCATTTATTGCACAGATGAGGATAATATTCCTGAATTATTTAGTCAAATATCACGGAACGGCTGTAAAAATTATGTAATGACATGTTCTACGCCATATTCGTTAAAACATAAATACAGAAACAGATATACGCCTCATCATGCCTATGCAATAAAAAACATTGATGAGAAAAGGCAAACCGTTGATGTTGTAAATCCTCATGATACAAGCTATTTTCAGCGTATAGGCTGGAGTGAATTTCAAGATGTGTTTGAACATATCTGCGTTGCCCCGCTGCATAAATTTTTGTTTAATATATAATATTTAATATATAGTAATATATAAATTTAAAATAAAATCGCAACTAAAAAAGGAATAGCCAAAAATGGAGTTTGGAAATTTAACTTATAAAGCAAAAAAAAATAATATCAACAGCGAAAATAATCTCGATTTTTTATTTTCAGACTCCCATAAAAAACTAAATCAGTTTTCTGTTTCAGAAGAAGAATACAAA
>JAJQFK010000177.1 GCA_021201175.1 Candidatus Gastranaerophilales bacterium
ATAAAATCTAATAAACTGCCTATTATAAATAAAACTAAATTAATAGTTGAAATATTATAAAATAAACCAATTAAACCGCCTGTTAATACAACCACTATGGAAAAATATATATTTCTCAAAGCAAATAAATTATTTATCTCTGCCATTATTTTATCTTTATTTTCCATAATCCCATTATAGCACAATAATTTCAATAAACACTCGTGTAAATAATTTATAAAGCCAATGGAAGAAGTTCAGATGTAATAAATTAATTAAATAATTTTTATGAATATATTTGTAAAATGAAATAAACTTGATATAATGTAAATGTAATAGTTAAAAGGAGAATACATTATGAAATATGAAAATACCCCCCCCCCGAGGCGAAATTATGGACAGTTAAAACCGTCTTTGCGAGGAGTGTAACGGCAAAGCAAACCAGAAAAAGTATAGGACTAGATTGCTTCACATACGTTCGCAATGACGAAATGGATTGCCACGCCGATAAATCGGCTCGCAAGGACGCTGTAAACCATCGATTGAACATTCTCACAACGCGCAAATCTGCATTTACTTTAGCAGAAGTTCTCATTACCCTTGTTATTATAGGAATTATTGCAGCTGTAACAGTTCCGACTCTTATGGCTAACCATCAGAAACAAGAAACAGCTGCAAAATTAAAAAAGTTTTATTCTACTCTCTCAAACGCTGTAAGACTCGCGCAAATAGAAAACTCAAATTTTGTTAAAGATTCTCTTATTGAATATAATCGGTCAGGTGAATTGTCGGAGGAATGGTGGAGGGAAAATTTAGGCAAATACATGCCTGTAACAAAAACAAACAAAACATATACAAGAAACGGAAGTAATGGTGCAAGTGAAGATTATTCAAATGTCTATGCACTAAATGACGGTTCGTTAATAATAAGAGCAATGGTATATGGTGATGGAGTTGTTGCATTATTTTATGATACAAACGGTTATAAGGCTCCTAACTGGTATGGTAAGGATATATTCAAGTTTACTATGCAACAATTAGATTATGCGAAGGAAGGGCAACATTGGACTACAGTTTGTACCGGAGATTATTGTCATCAAAGTGGCAATTGGTGGTTACTACCTCCAAGCTGTAGATACAATGCAAGCGCCTGCCCGGATTACCCGGGTCCTTGTGCCAGATACATACAGTGCAACGGCTGGAAGCTGTAACATTCCGGCACGCCGGAATTAATTAAATTTGTTGGACTTCAAGTAGGCAGGAACAAAGCTCCGGAGGCGCTGCTCTGTAAGCACTAAGGAGTTCAAATCGGATTTGCGGACGGACATCAGTCCGGCACGAAAACAAAACGAACACAAGGCGGAAGCCAAGCGAGCGGCTTGTTTGAGCGCAAAGCAAATCAAAGAAGCGGATTTTCCGTAGCGTGGACAAAGTCCGAAACTCGAATTGCCCGAAATGAAGGAAAATCAAAGACGGGTCATCGCAAAATGCGCTCGACACTAGATTAAATTGCATATTTGGATTTTTTTATAATCCTTTTATTTCAATTAATTTAATAAATTCCTCGAAAGTATATTCATATTTTGCATTATACCCTGTTTCTTTTAGGGTTTCTAAAAGTTTATTATAGCATTCTTTTGCAAGCTGTATATTGCCGGATTTATAATAAATATAAGTTTTATAACGATAATACAATGCAGGACTGTCTTTATATTTTTCTACTTCTTCAAAAGCTTTTTCGTATTCATTTAATCCGCAATATGAAATAATTACACTTGCCGGAGAAATTTTATCGAATTTACTAATATATTCAAGTGCTTTTTCATATTCACCCATATTATTGTATAAAACAGCGTACAGAGAATATACATTTACGTTTCGGGATTCGGCAATTTTTGCGAAATCAAGTCCTTTTTCATAATTTTTTGTGATTATGCAATTTAAAATTATACGTATATATTCTTCATTAGATTGGAGTTTTGCGCTTATAGCGGCATATTTAAGATATTCACTAAATAATGATTGTGCTTCATCGGAAGAATAATCCGGAAATTTATCTTTTCCGTACGTATCATAAATTTGATTAGATATAAGAGAGGCAGCTTCGGCGGAATAAAATCCTTTTACATTTGGTAAAATTGCAGTATCAGCAGCAAGTTTATATGTTTGAATCATTGGTTTTGCAGCGGGTGGTGCAATTATTGCCGGAATTCCTAATATTAATATACAAACGTAAAATATTAAACTTCTGATAAAATTTTTAAATATATTTTTATCTTTTGTTTTTACGTAATATACACAAGTCGCAATTATACTAAGCAAGCACATTGCAACTGCTATAAAATTAAGATAGAAGAACAATCTTGCGGTATAATAACCTGTTGTAAAATTAAAATTTTGTATAAACGAAGATTTTATGGAATTTTCAGGAACAACCATAATATAAGCCGTACTAAATGTAATAGAAATAAGGCAGACAAACGGCAGCATTAATGCCCAGAAAACAACATTATTAAATTTATTCCCAAAATATATTTTTGCTGCTATTAAAATTGCAATTATAAATGCGGGTACTAAATTATAAAATTCACTTAAAATATTAAAATCCAATGTCTTTTCCTTTTTATGTGTGCTACCAAAATAATTTTACAAATTAATATATTTTTTGTAAAGACAAAAAGAATGGGAGTTATATAGCAAATTCCACTAAATATTATTAAATCTTAGTAATAACGTCCTTCCGAACTCTTGTTTCGGAATCTACTAATTAATAGACACTGAAACAAGTTCCATAACTGTCCGAGATAAAATTAATAAAAAAAGGGCATAGCGAGCAATAATA
>JAJQFK010000126.1:0-7223 GCA_021201175.1 Candidatus Gastranaerophilales bacterium
AATTTGTTCTGTCAAAGGCAGTGTTTATGTAGTAATTGCATCTACTGCCGATAAATCGATTGTAAAAAATGTAATATCAGAAATTTTGCATACGGATAATATTAAATTAAAGGCACTTCCTGATGATAGTGACTTTGAGCCGTTATTAGAATATATACGTGAATTATTGGTTGAGGATAGTTCAAATTACAATGAATCAATTGTGAATAATACTGTTCAACAGCCGCATTTTGAAAAATTGGAAGATAATGAACATGACATTAAGTATAAAGATACTGATGATACAGATAAATCTGTAGTGCAAGTTAATGAAGATATTAATGATTCTAATGCTTCTGATGAACAAATTAATGAAGGTGATAGTGATACTAATACATCTGATGAACAAGTTAATGAAGGTTCGGATAATATTGATGATATTAAATTTGATGATTCTGTTCATGAAATAAAATTAAACAGTGATACATCAGATGATAAAAGTTCAAGCAGTAGTTCTAATGGCTTAAATGAAAATTTTCACCAGAAAAAAATAGGTGAAATTCTCGTACAAATGGGATTCGTAACTCAAGAACAAATATTTAATGCTCTTGTAGAAGCAAAACGATTACAAATTCCATTGGGGACAGTTCTTGTACAGCAGGGGATAATAACATTACCGGATTTAAAAAAGGCATTATCGGCACAACAAGGGTATGAAGCGGTTACTGCAGAGCAGTTAAATATTCCGGAAGCCGTTCTTTCAATGTTGCCAGAAGATTTTATTAGAATAAATAAAGTAATTCCGGTCAGCTACGATGATAAAGTGCTTGTAGTGGGAATGGTAAACCCTAATGACAAAAAAGTAATAAATGATATTATTTTTCTTACAGGTTTAAAACCAAGTATTTCAATAATTACACATTATGAATTTATGATGTGTATGCAAAATTTCTTTAACGAACAGAAAAAAGAAACTTCAAGAATTATAAGAAAAATAGAAAAACAATCACTTTCGTTTGACAGAGAAGAAACATTATTTGAACAGGCGCAAAAAGAATTAAAAGATGATTCAAATATTGTTGTAAAATTTGTAAACAAAATGATTGGTGACGGTATTGATATGAAGGTCAGTGATATTCATATTGAACCAAGATTAGAAGGCTATTCTGTAAGATATAGAAAAGACGGTATATTAAGAGAAGCGTTAAAGTTACCTAAAAATTCCGAATCTGCTGTATTAACCCGTTTAAAAGTTATGTCAAAAATGAATATAGCAGAGCACAGAAGACCGCAGGACGGTTCGTTTTCAATAGAATACAAAAATAAAAATTATGACTTCAGAATCAATACACTTCCTGTTGGTGACGGCGAAAAGATGGTAATAAGAATTTTGGCGCCTGCCGTTTCAATGGCATCATCAAAAGCAGAAATGACCCTTGCCGGTGCCTCAAAAGACGAAGTTGAATTAATAAAAAAAATGGAAACTGCTCCTAACGGAATAATCCTTACAACAGGTCCTACAGGTTCAGGTAAAACGACAACATTGTATACATTATTAAAAGCAATAAATGATTCAAAAATAAACATTACAACAATTGAGGATCCGGTCGAAATTAAGATTGACGGTATCAACCAGTCGCAAATAAATGCAAAAGCCGGTATAACATTTGCATCTTGTATGCGTGCTATATTGAGGCAGGATCCTGATGTTATACTCGTAGGTGAAATTCGTGATATAGAAACATTGGAAACAGCAATTTCAGCAGCGTTAACAGGTCACCTTGTATTATCAACATTGCACACAAACTCTGCTGCGTCAACAATTACCAGACTTATAGATATGGGTGCAAAAGATTACCTTGTATCCTCAACATTGATTGGTATAATAGCGCAAAGATTAGTAAGAAATCTGTGTCCGGATTGTCGTACACAAACCTATCCTACCCGAGAAGAAGCAGAACTTCTTATTGGTGGCGGAGAAAAAGAAATACAAGAATTTATGAAAACGCCGGTATATAAACCAAACGGTTGCGGCAAATGCGGTTTTGAAGGTTATGTCGGTCGTATTGGTGTATACGAAATAATGCCAATTACAAAAGAAATTAAAAAGTTGATTGCACAAGGCGCCCATGATATTGAAATAGAAGAAGCGGCTGTTGGCGCAGGTATGAAAACTTTGCATCAGGTTTGCCTGAAACATATTATAGAAGGAAGAACAACAATATCTGAGTTCCTCCGTGTACTCGGACCTGTAAAGGAGTGAAAATAGCTAATTATGTCAAGATTTGAATACGAAGCAGAAAAATGGGACGGCTCAAGAGTTAAAGGTCATGTAGATGCAAGATCTGAGGTAGAAGCTCGTGTAAAAGTAAAAAATTTGGGGTATAAACCTTTGCTTTTAAAAGAATATTCTTTGTCTAAAAAGGATACAAAAACACGAGCATTACAATCTTTGACATTAAAAGAAAAAATAGACTTTACCCAAACTTTCTTAACATTGAATAAAGCAGGTCTGCCAATAATAGAAAGTCTTATATTTATAGAAAAAGATGCTGCTTCAAGGCAAGTAAGACTTCTTGCTCAAGAAATAAAAAGACAGATTATTGCAGGCTACACGCTTTCAGATACGATTTCAAGGTATCCTAATTTGTTCGGGCAGGTATATATCGGGTTGGCAAAAGCAGGAGAAGATTCCGGTGAAATAGATAAAACTTTTGAACGTTTAATTCAATTACTGCAAAAACAGGGCGATATTAAAGGTAAAGTTTTTTCAGCACTCTCATATCCTGTTTTCGTAGTGCTTCTTGCTATTGCAGTTGTACTTGTCATGTTGATGTTCGTATTTCCGGCATTTAAAGATATGTTTGATCAACAGGGAAAAGAATTGCCGGCAATAACACAATTTTGTATAGATGCGGGTGAGTTTTTAAAAGATAAATGGGCGCTTATACCTTTAGGTATTATGGCTTTTGTCGGAATGGGGATTTTTCTGGTAAAATGGGAACCTTCTAAACGTTGGCTTGATGATATCTCACTTAAAGTGCCATTGCTTTCTGATTTGACTAAAGCAGCGGCATTCTCAAACTTTTTAACCGTACTTCAAATTGCCTACGATGCAGGTATTCCGATTCTTGAATGTCTGTTTTTGTCGAAATCAACATTGTCAAATTCAATAATGCAGGATGCTATAAAACTATCAATAAAAAAGATGCAGGCAGGTGCGCATTTATCAGAATCGTTAAAAGCCTCGGGTTTGTTTCCTAAAATGATATTATTTATGGTGTCAACCGGAGAACAATCAGGACGTTTGGGTGAGTTAATGGAACAGAGTGTTAACCATATCGATAAACAGTTGGATTTGATTATTGATACTTTAGGTAAATTAATAGAGCCTATAATGTTGATATTTATTGGTTTTATTGTTTGTTTCTTGGCTTTAGCATTGTATTTGCCGTTATTCCAGTCATACTCGGTTTAGGAAAGGACATTAAAAATTATGTACGATGAAAATAATGTTGATGATAATAGTTTTATTACGGGATTATGGTCTGAAAAAGTACTTGTAATAACAAAGGATTATGAAATAATTGGAAATGTTTTTATGCCTAAAACCGGAAGAAAAAATAGAGTTCTTTCTGACATACTGAATGGTACGAAACGTTTCGTAGCTATCAAAAATTGTCAGGTAGTACATAGAGATTTTCCAAACAGGAGAGCAGAAACTCACGAGTTTTTGCAGCTAAATTTAAATTCAATAATATTATTAAGACCAGTGAAAGAATAATAATACTTGCTTTTTTAATATGTCTGTGTAATTATATAGATGTTGAGGGCTATTAGCTCAGGTGGTTAGAGCGTACGCCTGATAAGCGTAAGGTCCCTGGTTCGAGTCCAGGATGGCCCAGTTTTAACAAATAGGCGATTTTAACTAAAGGTTGAAACGCCTTTTTTACTGTTATAACTATATTTGAACCGTCATAAGAAAAGTTCGAACACACCAATTTTACGATTTTGCGTTTTTCAATGACGCTTCCGTCCAAATACAGTTTTGGTGCATTTTTACAGAGTTCGAACAATTTCTCGCTTAGTTGTAATAGTTCAATTCCTGTACGGGTATAACTTGAATACTTTAATGTAAAATCATCAAGCATATTTTCAAATTCTTTTGATTTTTCTTTATACATATTTTCTTTAATTTGACCGTCTAAATATAAATCAAATAATTTATTTAGGCGGTTTTTTGTTTTTTCAATACTATTTTCAAGTTCTTTAATGCGATTTTCATTGTAATAATTTTGGGCTTCCATTTCGTTTTTTAAACATTTTTTTACAATTTCAAGTGCGGCTGGGGTTAATTCAAAACTTTTTAAAATATCAATAAAAGCATTTTCAAGTTTTTTTTCGGTTACATAACTGCCCCTTTTGCAATTTCCGCCATGGTTGCCCGTACAATGATAATAGATATATTTATCTTTTTTTATTTCAGCCGTCATATAACAGCCGCATTTTTTGCATTTAATAGTGTTTGTAAAAATAAAACTATGTTTTTTTAATGTACCGCTTGACCTGGATTGAATTATGCGTTGGCATAGTGCATATAATTCTTGACTTATAATCGGTTCATGTTTGCCGTTAAAATAGTGTTTGCCATTCCAGATAAAATCCCCAAAATAGATCGGATTATTCAAAATATCTTCAATGTTGCGGCGGCTGCATAAAGTTTTTTCACCTATTTTAAAGCCGCGTTTTCGCATTTCATCCGCAAGTGTAGCGTATGAATATTGTCCGGTTGCATATAATTCAAATATCATTTTAATATTAAATGCTTTATTTGGGTCGATTTGCAAATATGAGCGGCGATTTATTCTTTTGTTGCAATAACCAACGGGAGCACGGGACGGGTAATAGCCTTGCTCTGCTTTTTCACGCATTTTTGTTGAAACATCAACAGACAAATTGCGGGGGTAAAAATTAGCAATACAATTATTTATTTCAAATACTAAAAAATCCGTTGCTTTGGCTTGTTTATTTAAAATTAATCGGTCTTGTATTAAGTGAATATTATAATCCAAATGTTCAGCCATATAAACTAATTGTGCAGAATCGACGCCATTGCGCGATGCACGGTCTGATTTTAAAAATACAAGATTTTTTATTTTATTTTTTTTGCAAAAAGCAAGCATTTCATTAAACAAAGGACGCCCCGGTTTTTTTGCGGTATATGATTCCGCATAAACCTTTATAACATCAAGATTATTTGCTTTTGCATATTCTTCGCCTTGTTTTTTTTGGTAATCAAGGGAAAAACCCTTTTTTCGCTGTTCATCTGATGAAACTCTTGTGTATATAACTGTTTTGTCTAACATTTCCTAATTCCTTGTTATTTTAATTTAATGCCATTTATAATACTGTATTCGGCTAATACTTCTTTATTAGAGGCGTTTCTTATTTTTGTATAAACTTTAGCGGTTGTTTCTTTTTCATTACATTTTATTGAAGAATATAAAACAGCATAATTAAAAGCATTTTCTTTTTGGTCGAAGGCTAATAAAACCCATGTAGCAGGGTTTATATAAAATGAATGTTCTGAATTATTATTTAAATTTATTTGATAAAAAATTTTGCTTACTTTTTCTTCAATTTCTTTTTCAAGTTCATTTTTTAGTTTTTGGGCTTCGGCGTTTATCTGCTCTTGTTTTATCTGCTCTTGTTTTTGTTCATCTTTAAGTTTTGTATATTCGGGCGTATTTACAAAAACTATATTTGTTAATTCAGTGCGTTCAATATCTTTTCCGTTAGCATTAACCCTAATAGTTTTTTCATCTTTAGAATTTAAATCAACTTTTATTTGATCGTATTTTTTATAATTTTGTTTGCCAACCGTTAAATCTCTACTTGTGTATGCAATTTCATAATTGGGTTTATATGATTCGATAGCAAAAAAACACAAAAAGAAAAATAATAAAACAACGGTTACTATTATTTTTGTTAAAAGATTAAAATTTATAATTTTAGGCGAGTTCTTTATTCCGGCATTTTTATTTATTTCTGTTTGAAATTCAATATATTCTTGTGGATATTTTCTGTTTCTGTAATCTATAACATAAAACACAATTATCCATAAGAGTATTGATAAACTTGTTTTTACAAACAGCAATACAATACTTATAAAAAATCCTGAATATATAATCCCTGCAAAAATATTCATTTTTTTGTTCATGTATCTATTCTCACTTTTTGTTATACCCTTATTCATTTTTTGCCTTTATTCCCATATCTTGCAAGTTTTTTAAGCGTTCAGCTAATCCGGTAACGGCTTGTTGATTATCATTAGACAATTGCAACATAGTTTTTAATAATGTCTTTAGTGTTTCATCATCCTTTATTGATAAGGCAATTTCAGCAGTTGTTTCATCCAAATAATAGGGACGGGTAGTGTCTTTTAAATTTAATAAATCATCAAGTGAACATTCAAAAACCCCTGCCAATGCCCTTAGTGTCTTTAAATTTGGGTTTACAGTACGCCCGCTTGAAATTCTTTCAACAGTTGCAACGGGAATATTTGCTAACGCTGCTATTTTCTCATTGGTTAATTTTAACTTTTTCTTAAAGTAATTTAATTTTAGGCTTAAATTTTCGTTTTCCATAATTAACACTCCTTTACATTTATATTTTAACGATTAATGACTGAAAAACAAGTATATATTTAAACGAATTTGTTATTAAAATGATGTTATTTATTATTCTAATAACGTTTTCGTTAATACTTGACAAATTTTTTAATTTTTATTAGTATTATTTCGTTAATTAAATAACGGAATTCAATGTAAAATTTTATTAAACGTTAATTAAATAAGTAAAACGTTAAAAGGAGCGTAATAAATGTTTAACAATCTAATTGCAGAAATCAAAAGAAGGGGATTAACTCAAAAAGAATTTGCAAAGCGAGTAAAAATCAACGAAGTTGTTTTATCAAGAAAATTAAACTCTGAAATATTTATAATACGGGGGTTTGATGTGATAGATTACGATTTAAAAGAAGTTTTAAAAGAAAAAATAGGCAGTCGAATAAATAACGGTAAATGTTGTTTTTGCGGCAATGAATTAAAATCAAATGAATATTGTAATTGCAATAATGCTTTAAAAATTAATCGTTATTTTAAAAAAGCAAATAAAAAATGGGAAGAAATTGCCAATTTAAAAACAATTTATGGTGATGATTTAAAAGGCGTTAGCTATAAAAT